>CAZRWZ010000069.1:0-3681 GCA_964603745.1 uncultured Bacteroidaceae bacterium
ATATTACAACAGCAAGTTTACTTTTAAAACGTATGGTAAAGAAAGCTAGGTAGAGCTTGTCTATAAAGTCCGATTTCTGCGTTGTTGCTCAAAATTTAAATCCTCAAATACCTTTGTATTCTGCGGTTTAAATTCCTCACACGCCTTGAACTCGAACTTTATAGTTCAATCTCTTGACTTTATGGACAAGTACTTAATGTCATTAAGTTAAGGATATTGTCGTCATTGCGAACGAGGAACGAGTTCGGCAACGGCGAAGCCCTCAACAAAGTTAATCTCTTGATATTAACAAGATTGCTTCGTCTTCCGATAGTTATCGGAATCCTCGCAATGACGCTTAAATTATAGATTTTACGTCTTAACTTAATGACATTGGACAAGCACTAGGTAGGGATTGCATATAAAATTCTCTAATTTCGTTATGTTTTTTGTGTTGAGAACAGTTACATTAGTAAAATGGCTATAAAAAACGAAGTGAATTTATAGGCAATTTTGACTACTAATCAGTATAAAAGAAAAAACTTTAAAAACTTTTAACACAAAAAAAGTTTCCAAACTTAAAAAAGTTTTTATATTTGCATTCGTAAATTTTTATTTATGGATGAAAAATTAAAAGATATTGTTGCAAAAACTTGCAAATTATTCCAAAAATTTGGGATAAAATCTGTTTCAATGGACGATATAGCAAGAGAATGCGGTATTTCTAAAAAAACGCTTTACGAAAGTGTTAAAGACAAAAGAGAATTGGTTGAATATGTATTAAGTTTTGAATTTGCCAAAGAAGGTAATGCTCCACACAATGTAAATTTTGAAGGAAAAAATGCAATTGATGTATTGTTTGTAGTATATCAAGGAGCAATACATTTTTTTAAAGATTTTAATATGTCGATGGAATATGATTTGCAAAAATATTATCCTGATTTATATGCTGTTACAATAAAAAAACGCAGAGAACACATCTATAAAAAAATGCTGATGAATATGACACAAGGTATTAAAGAAGGCTCTTTTAGAGACGATTTTAATATCGATATTATTGCAAAACTTCACGTAATGAAAATTGAAGCATTGCTGCAAACTAATATTTTTGAAGATACCGACTATTCAATTATAGAAATTTTTAAAGAGCTTTTTTCTCATCATTTTATGGCAATAGCAACCGAAAAAGGAAAAAAAGCATTTTATAAAAAACTATCAACAATAAATTCGTAAAAAATGAAGAAAGCTATAATTATAATACTATCCATAATTTGGATTTCGGGTTTTAGTCAAGTTGACACTACCAAAACTGCATTTAGTTTATCCGAAGCTCAAGAATATGCTTTGCAGAGTAATAAGCAAGTAGTAAATGCCAGATTAGATATAATTTCTGCCAACAAGAAAATTTGGGAAACTACAGCAATGGGCTTGCCACAAGTTAGTGCAACGGCGGGTCATAACTACAATATAGACCTACCTGTTACATTAATGCCGGCAAAAATTTTTAATCCTGCTGCACCCGATGGCGAATATATGGAAATGAAATTTGGAACAGACCATAACACAAAATTTAATTTACAAGCAACACAATTAATTTTTAGTGGAGAATATATTGTTGGGTTAAAAGCATCTAAAATTTATAAAGAACTATCGGAAAATCAACTTATAAAAACCGAAAAAGAATTAAAACAGCAAATAGCAAATACTTATGATTTAATTTTGATAGCTGAAGAACGTAAGAAAATTATTGAAAAAAATATTGAAAGTACACAATCTATTTATAATGATACAAAAGCAATGTTTGAAAGTGGGCTTGCACAAGAAACAGATGCTTCGCAATTAAAAATTAATCTTACCACTTTAGAAAACGCCCTAACATCTGCCGAAAGGCAAATAGAAATTTTAATGAATTTGTTAAAATTTCAAATGAATATACCGCTTAAAAAACAAATAAGCCTTACCGCCAAATTAGAACCAATGTTGGCAAATCTAAATATAGAAGAATTGCAAAATACAGCTTTTGAATTAGAAAATCACTTTGATTATAAATTAATTACGACCCAAGAACATTTGCAAAAACTGAATATGGACAGAGAAAAAACAACATTCTTACCATCTGTTTCAGCATTCTATAATCATCAAGAAAGTATGATGAGTAATGATTTTGAAGTATTTTCGGGAGGAAAATGGTATCCTGCAAATATTGTTGGATTAAGCATCAATATTCCTATTTTTTCGAGCGGACAAAGATTGTCTAAAGTATCGCAGCAAAAAATTGCTCTTGATAAAGTGCAGAATTCTAAATATCAACTTTCAGAAAATTTAAATATGCAAGTTGTTCAGGCTCGTTTACAATTTCAAAATGCCTTTGATAGTTATAATTTGCAAAAAGAAAATAAAAACTTATCAGAAAAAATTTATAACGATTATCAAACAAAATATAGTAGTGGTATGGCTACAAGTTTAGAATTAACTCAATCGCAATTGCAATATCTGAATACAGAACAAGCTTATTTTCAGGCAATTTTTAATTTGCTTGATGCTAAGAATAAACTTGACAAGGCTTTGGGCTTGTAATTAGTAGGAAGTAAGAAGTAATAAGTATAGAGTGCTATTTATTTAGTAATTAATAATAAAATTAAAAATATGAACCGAAATATAATAAAAATAGTAGTAATCTTCGCATTAGGAATAATAACTATATCCTGCAAAAATGAAGAAAAGAAAGAAGAAACAAAAAACCATAAAACTTTAGTTAAGGTTTTAAAAGTTCAACCACAAACATTTCATCATTATTTTAATGTTACAGCAAATATTGAGGCTGTAGAATATGCTATGATTAGCCCAGAAACTCCAGGGCAAATTAAAAGGATATATGTTAAGGAAGGTCAAAAAGTAAGTAAGGGGACATTACTTTTAAAGCAAAATTCGGCTGTAATTGAAGGACAAATACAAAATGTGAGAACTCAATTAAATTTGGCTGAAATAACCTATAACAAACAAAAAGAATTATGGTTAGAAAAACATGTAGGTTCCGAAATACAATATCTGCAAGCAAAAACACAATACGAAAGTTTGCAAGAACAACTTAAAACACTGCAAGCTCAACTTGCTATGAGTGAAATAAAAGCCCCGTTTTCCGGTATTGTTGACCAAATAAATTTAAAAGAAGGCGAACTAGCAAGTCCCGGAATGCAAGCTATAGCTTTAGTAAATTTAAATAAAATGAAATTTATAGGCGATGTATCAGAAATATATTTGCCTGTAATGCACAAAGGCGATAGTGTAGATATTTCATTTACAACATATCCTAATTTAAAATTACGTGAACCTATCTACAGAACAGGAAATATCATAAATCCTTCTAATAGAACTTTTGATATTGAAGTAAGAGCAAAAAATATTAAAAACAAATTAAAACCTAATATGATTGCTACCATTAAAATAAACGATTATACAAAAGATAGTGCTTTAGTTGTGCCATCAATAATAATTAAAAAAGACTTTGAAAAACAATTTATTTTTATTGCCGAAAAAAAGGACACAATAACAATTGCTAAAAAAGTTTTTGTTGAAACAGGTCGCTCTTATAAAGATAAAACTATAATTAAAAAAGGTATTAAACCTAATGATAATGTAATAGTTAAAGGATATAATATTGTTAGTAATGGAAGCGAGATTACAATTGACAATTAGTAATGT
>CAZRWZ010000069.1:3781-11650 GCA_964603745.1 uncultured Bacteroidaceae bacterium
AATGTGTAATGTACAATGTGTAATTAGTAATTATTAATTGATAATTACGTATTGTAAATTAAATAGAATGATGAAGGAAAATATAATACTTGATAAAACATATAATTTTAGTATAAGGATTGTTAGATTATATAAATTCTTATCAGAAAAGAACGAATATATTTTATCGAAACAAATATTAAGGTGTGGAACATCAATAGGAGCAAATACAGAGGAGGCTATTGGTGGTATTTCAAAAAAAGATTTTGTTGCTAAATTATTTGTTGCATATAAAGAAGCACGAGAAACACACTATTGGCTTAGATTATTAAAAGACACTAATTATATTGAGGAGAAATTATTTAATTCATTAATTGAAGATTGTGATGAGATATTAAAAATTTTGTATAAAATAATAAAATCAACACAAGATAATATAAAAATAAAAAATGATGCAAAAAGTTAATTACACATTACTCATTGTACATTATTAATTGAATAGAACTATGAAAGAAAAAATAAGAGAATTTAAATTAACAACATTAGCACTTAAAAATAGAACTTCGGTTTTTATTTTAACTGTATTAATTGCCGTTATAGGATTAATGTCGTACGATGCTTTACCAAAAGAACTTTTTCCTGAGGTAAACATACCCTATGTTATGGTGCAAACAGTATATCCGGGAAACAACCCTGCCGATATAGAAAACCTTGTAACTCGCCCAATAGAAAAGCAAATTGACGGTATAAAAGGCATCAAAAAACTAACCTCAACATCAATGCAAGACGTATCATTAATTTCAATAGAATTTACTTTTGATGTTGATATTAAAGATGCTTTACAAGATGTGAAAGACGCAGTAGATAAAGCAAAAGCCGATTTACCAAACGACTTGCCTGACGACCCAAGTGTAAAAGATATTGATTTTTCCGAATTTCCTTTTATAAACATAAATATATCAGGCGATTATTCTATTAACGAATTAAAAAAATATGCCGACGACCTTGAAGAAGAATTTAAAGGCATAAAAGAAGTATCAAAAGTAAATATTCAAGGTATTTCAGAACGAGAAGTACGTATTGATGTAGATGCCAACAAAATGGAAGCATTTGCTTTAAATATGAACGATATAGAAACAGCAATAGCACAAGAGAACATGTCTATTGGTGGCGGACAAATAAAATTAGAAGGCACACGTCGTTCGGTTCGTATTATTGGCGAATATACCAATATGGACCAAATTAGAAATACAATAATAAAACACGAAAAAGGCAATATTGTTTACTTACGTGATGTTGCAACAGTTAAATATACCTACGAAGAACCAAAAAGTATTTCTCGTTTAGGAACAACACCTGTTTTATCTCTTCAGGTTGTGAAAAAAAGTGGCGAAAATATTTTATCGGCATCAGATAATGTTTACGCTGTAATAAATAAAGCTAGAGAAGAAGGACTTGTTCCAAAAGATTTACATATAATACCAACAAACGACCAATCTGATAACATCAGAAAACAACTTAGCAACTTAGAAAACTCAATGATAATGAGTATTATTTTTGTTGTAATAGTTCTATTCTTTTTCTTAGGAACACGAAACGCCCTTTTTGTTGGTATTGCAATACCTCTTTCAATGTTTTTGTCTTTTGTAGTGCTTGGTGCAATGGGCTACAAAATAAATATGGTAGTACTCTTCGGACTTATTCTTGCCCTAGGAATGCTTGTAGATAATGCAATTGTAGTAGTTGAAAATATATACAGATTTTTAGATGAGGGGTACGAAAAATTTGAGGCTGCAAAGCTTGCTGTTGGTGAAGTTGCCGTACCAATTATTGCATCAACAGCTACAACTTTGGCAGCATTCCTTCCTCTTATTTTTTGGGATAGTATTATGGGCGAATTTATGAAATATTTACCTATAACATTAATCATCGTACTTACTTCATCACTTTTTGTAGCACTTGTTATAAACCCTGTTATATCATCAACATTTATTAAAAAAGAGGGAGAAGAAAAACCATTTAGTAAAAATAAAGCTTTAAAAATTGCAGGAATTTTATTCTTATTATCAATACCATTTTATTTAATACAATTTTTTACAATAGCAAATCTATTAGCTATTGGCGGAATAGTAACATTGTTTAATATCTTGATATTACATAAATTAGGTATTTGGTTTCAAAGAGTATTCTTAGTTAAATTAGAAAATGTATATCAAAAAATATTAAAATATTCTATTACAGGAAAAACACCTTATTATATTTTACTTGGTGCTTTTCTTATTCTTGGTATGACATTAGGATTATTAAAATTAAGTCAGCCAAAAATATTATTTTTTCCCGATGGCGACCCAAATTATATAAATGTAAAACTTGAAATGCCTATCGGTACAGATATTACAGAAACCGATGCTATGACAAAAATTCTTTACGATAGAGTTGTTGATATAGTAGGAGAAGATACAGTAATTTTAAAATCTATAGTTTCTAACGTAGGCGAGGGAGCAAAAACACAAGATAAAATTGGAGGCTCTCAAGCTCAAGCATTTGAAGGACTTATAACATTATCGTTTATAGATTACGAATTACGAGAAGGCAGAAGCTCTACCGACGTTATGAAACGTATTTCTGATGGTTTGGTAGATAAATTTCCCGGAGTAAAAGTTTCGTTGCTAAAAGACCAAAAAGGACCCCCAATGGGAAAACCTATTAATTTAGAGATAATAGGAAAAGATTACGACAAACTTATTGCACTTACCGATACTGTTCAAAGTATTATGGTTGCACAAAACATACCGGGTATTGAAGGCTTAAAAATTGATTTAGATTTAGGAAAACCCGAAATGTTAGTACACATAAACCGTGATGCTGCACGTCGTTTCGGCATGTCAACAGGTATGATTGCATCAACAATGCGTACAGCTCTTTTTGGTAAAGAAATTTCCGACTATAAAGACGGAGAAGACGAATACCCTATTCAACTACGTCTTAAAGATGACCAACGATACAGCATACCAACTCTTATGAATATGAAACTAAAATTTAGAAATAATCGTGGAAAAGTTATGCAAATACCTATCTCCTCGGTTGCAACATTTACTTACACAACAACTTACGGTGCCGTAAAACGAAAAGATTTAGATCGTGTAATAACTATATATTCTAATGTATTAGAGGGTTTTAACGCTAACGAAATAAATAATAAACTTAAAAAAGTTTTAGCAAAAAATAAAAATATATTTCCTGAAGGATATAAATATAAATTTACAGGACAACAAGAAGACCAAGCAGAAAGTATGGCATTTTTAGGAGGTGCTTTTGCTATTGCTATTGCTCTTATATTACTAATTTTAGTTTCACAATTTAATTCGCTTGTAAAACCTTTAATTATTCTAACATCAGTATTACTTTCAACAATTGGTGTGTTTGGCGGTATTGCTACATTTGGAATGGATATAATTATTGTAATGACAGGTGTAGGACTTGTTTCTTTGGCAGGAGTTGTAGTAAATAACGCTATTGTACTGATAGATTATATAGACTTGTTAAAAGCACGTAAACGTATAGAATTAGGTTTACCCGAAAATGCCATTTTACCTATTGATGCAGCAACAGATTGTATAATTCAAGGAGGGAAAACTCGTTTACGTCCGGTACTTTTAACCGCAATTACAACAATTCTCGGACTTGTACCAATGGCAGTAGGCTTAAACATAAATTTTGAAACTTTACTTAGCGAATTTAATCCGCATATTAGTTTTGGTGGCGATATGGCATCTATGTGGGCACCACTTTCGTGGACAGTAATTTTTGGACTTACATTTGCAACTTTCTTAACCCTTATAATTGTTCCGGCAATGTATAGAATTACTACTCGTGTTCAAATTTTTGTTAACGATTTTAGAAAAAAATAGTTATTTTATGAAACAAATTAATTGAGTTTATTAAAGTGTTACCATCAGAGATGACCCGTCCGTCTAACTTAGATCTAACATAATTTTTTATTCTACTGTTACAGATTTTGCGAGATTTCTTGGCTGATCTACATTACAACCTCTTAACACAGCAATATAATACGATAACATTTGCAGTGGAATAACAGTTAATAATGGTAAAACTTCGTCGTTTGCCAAAGGTATTTCAAAAGTATGGTCAGCTAAATCTTTAATAATTGTATCGCCCTCGGTAACTATGGCAATAACAATACCTTTACGTGCTTTAACTTCTTGAATATTCGATACAATTTTTTCGTAAGATTTATCGTGAGTAGCAATAACAACAACAGGCATATTCTCATCTATTAAAGCAATTGGTCCATGTTTCATTTCTGCTGCGGGGTATCCTTCGGCATGAATATATGATATTTCTTTAAGTTTTAAAGCTCCTTCTAAGGCAACAGGAAACTGGTATCCTCTGCCAAGATATAAAAAGTTTGTAGCATCTTTATATTTTTCTGCAATAGTTTTATATTCTTGATGAAAACTTAATATTTTTTCAATTTTTTCTGGAATTTGCGATAATTCATCTATTAATTCTAAATATTTTTCTTTTGAAATAACAGCTCTCTTTTCTGCAAGAATAATTGCCATCATAGTAAGAACAGTTACTTGTGCAGTAAATGCTTTTGTTGATGCTACTCCAATTTCTGGTCCGGCATGAGTATAAACTCCTCCATCGGTTTCGCGTGGTATGCTTGCTCCAACCACATTGCAAATGCCTAAAACTGTTGCTCCTGCCTCTTTTGCTAATTTAATAGCGGCAAGAGTGTCGGCTGTTTCACCGCTTTGGCTTATTGTTAGAACAACATCATCTTCGTACATTACAGGGTGGCGATATCTGAATTCCGAAGCATATTCAACCTCAACAGGTATTCTGGCAATATCTTCAATTAGATACTCTCCAACCAAACCTGCGTGCCACGATGTTCCGCAACCTATAATAATTATACGTTTTGCTTTTTCAAGCTTTCCCATTACATCGTATAATCCACCTAAGTGCAGTTTTTGTTTATCAAAAGTTATTCTGCCTCTAAATGTATCGTTTATAGCTTTTGGTTGTTCAAATATTTCTTTAAGCATAAAATGCTCGTAACCGCCTTTTTCTATTTCTCCAATTCCTAAATTCAGTTTCTGAACTTTTGGTTTTAATTTATCATTAGTGATAGTTTTTAGCTGTAAACTATTTTTTGTTACAACTGCAATATCATCATCATTTAAATATATTACAGAGTTTGTATGTTCAATAATTGGTGTTGCATCAGAAGCAAAAAAATATTCGTTTTTCCCTACTCCAATAACAAGCGGGCTTCCTTTTCGTGCTGCAACAATTTGGTTACTTTCATCTCTACAAGCAACAAGTATTCCGTATGCTCCAACTACTTTTGTTAGTGCCAAACGAACAGCTAATTCTGCCGAAACTTTTCCTTTTATATAAATATATTCTATTAAATTGGCAAGAACTTCTGTATCAGTCTGACTTTTAAATTTATAGCCTCTGTTTATTAATCTATCTTTTAGTCTTGAGTAATTTTCTATTATACCATTGTGGATTACAACAAAATTTCCATTCATTGAAACATGAGGATGTGCATTTTCGTTATTTGGTTCGCCATGAGTTGCCCAACGAGTATGCCCCATGCCTATTGTTCCGGATATATCTTTTCCTTCAACAAATGCTTCTAAATCGCTAACCTTACCTTGAGTTTTATATGTTCGTGTATCGCCGTTTAGCAAAGCGACTCCAGCAGAGTCGTATCCACGATATTCTAAACGCTTTAATCCATTAATTAAAATTGGATAAGCATTTTTTTCTCCGATATAACCAACTATTCCACACATAATTTTTATTAATGACTAATATTTTACCAAAACTGTTGCATATCAAAATTTGGTATATATTATTTTTAGTTTTATATTTTTATTATCAAAATTATTAATTAATGTTGCTCTATTTGCAGTTAATGAACTATTATAAGGATAAACATATAATTCTGGATATTGCTGAGTACCTTTAATAATGTCAGAAACATGTTTGGTTATTACAAAAGAATATGTTTGATTATCCTCGTTATATTTTCCGTTATAATATCCTAGATTAAAATCTGATGGCTGTGTATCATCTTTGCCATCTACAACTTGCAGATATAATTTTTCTGGTTCTGGATTGGTTTGCGATTGATAATCGAAAACTAATTCTGCTTTGTTTATTGTTACATTTCCTGAATCGGCAAAAGTTTTTACTACTGATAAATCAATTTTTCCTCTTATCCCAGCCATTGTCTGTGTATAGACAAACTGAGATGTGCTATCATTAAAATCTATATTATATCTTGAATGTTTAAACATACCTATTTCGGCACAAGCTTCATTTATAAGGAGATCGTAATCAAGTGTATCTATATCATTATGATAATAAATTCTTATATATGTTGCTTTAGATATTAAACTAAAATAGAGTATTGACCCTCCATTTGTAACGCTATCGCTTGTAATATACAGACCTTTAAAATTCTCTACAAAAACATCGTTGTCTTTAAGTAAATTTGTATCTATCTCAACAATTTTCTGTCCAAAATCATTATTAATATTTAATTCTAATAAATTTGTTGATGGTGCAGGAGAAATTGTTTGATTGCATATAGGATTTGACTCGTCGTAAATTAAACTAGGGTCGAAATCGGAATAATACGTTGAATCTAAATAAATATCATCATTAATTTCGTAAATCTTGATATTTAAATCGGTAAGTGTGTCGCCATAATATTTATCGCCAACATAAAGCATAAACATTTTTACAGAATCTACAATCGGATTATTGCCAAATCCTGCAAAAGTAGGTTTTAGCACAGATAATCGAGTTTGAGTGATAAAATCGGCTTTAGAATGCCCGTATTCATCGCCAAAATCCATACTGCCAAGCATTACCGAAAGTTTATCATGCGATTCTATTTTACTTCCGGCAACGGTAGAAGCTTTTATATTATTGAATTGGAAATATTCTGTTCCAAGCACATCACTATCGGGTAAAATATTTTTACCTATAAGCGATTTGTCTTCTTTTTTACAAGAGAATAATAGAATTGAAAAAAAAATTAAAAGAATTATATTTTTGTATTGCACAATTTTTAAATCTAAGAGTTTAATAATTTATCATAAAACTTAGAATAATTTTCAATATAATTTTCTTCGTCTTGATATTCTAAAGTAGGTTTTTTCTTATCTTTGGTATAATCTATAAGTTCTTTATGGGCGTTTTTTGAACCAATAATAATGCCGTCAGAATTATCGATAATTAACTTAGATAAATTCTCGAAAGTAGGATTAGACAAAATGTCTAAATCGTTTTCGTCCATGCCTTCTGATACTAATTTGTATTTTACATTTTTATCTAATGTGCCTTCATATTGATCTTCGTATAAAGAAAAAATAATTTTTGCATCTTGAAAAAATGTATCATCAGAATAAACTTTTTTTAGAAGCATTGGCACAAATGAAGTGAACCATCCATGACAATGTATAATATCTGGTGTCCAACGTAGTTTTTTCACAGTTTCTATAACACCTCTTGCAAAGAAAATCATTCTTTCATCATTGTCCTCAAAGTAGTTTCCTTCTTCGTCGGTATGTATAAATTTGCGATGAAAAAAGTCTTCATTATCAATAAAATAAACCTGCATTCTGGCTTGTTGTATTGATGCTACTTTAATAATTAATGGATGATCGGCATCGTCAATTATAAGGTTCATTCCCGAAAGGCGAATAACCTCATGCAATTGATGTCGACGCTCGTTAATTTTTCCATAACGAGGCATTAATGTTCTAATCTCTTTACCAAGTTCCTGAATGCCTTGAGGCAGATTCCTGCTTATAACAGAAATTTCGGTTTCTGGCAAGT
>CAZRWZ010000070.1:0-11614 GCA_964603745.1 uncultured Bacteroidaceae bacterium
AAAGAAAAAATAAACCCGTATAAATTCCCTAAAAGCTAAATGGATTGAGTATATCAAATAATTTTTATACTTTTATTGCCGATGAAAAAATATATATTTATATCATTATCTTTATTATTTTCAGGAAGTTTATTTTCTCAAAGTTCAATTGAGTTTAAATTAATTACTATTGGAATTCATCCAGACAAATCATTACATCAAGATAATCTTATATATGAAAACAGAATAGATGACAATGCAAATTTTATTCTTGAACCGGGTTTAATGATATCATTTCAGAAATACATCTATTTGGCAGCATTATCATTTCAATTTACTCAAGGATTTTATTCCGACGCAGCAGCTAAATTAGCGGGAACTTCAAATGTTTTATTCAAATACAAATTATATCATAAATATAAATTTGCTACAAGTATAGGTCTTGGTCCAAGTTTATCGTATAGAAAAGATTGGAATGAAATCAATCAATATATTGAAGATGACGGATATACTGTTAATGGACATTGGCAAACAAAATGGATGCTAGGAGCCGAACTTTCTTTTTATTTATATAATGGAAATAAAGGCGATTATTCTTTGTCGTTTTATTATGGAGCTTCTTATGGTGGCGTTTTAGTTTCTATTGGTTACAGATATTGGATTAACTCAATGGCAATGTTAAGTACAGACTGTAATACTTGTGGAAATAAATTTAAAAAGAAAAAGTTTAAATCTTGGTGGAAACGACATGTTTCATCATTTTTTTAATTAATATGGCACAAATTAAAGAAGTAGAAAATCTACGTATAGACAAATGGCTTTGGGCTGTTAGGTTATATAAAACCCGAAGCAAAGCTGCTGAGGCAATAAAAAAAGGACATGTTACAATTAATGGAACCAAAATAAAACCATCAAAAGAAATTAAAAAAGATGAAGTTGTAGAAATTAAACGCGATACAATAAAATTTGCATTTAAAGTCTTAGGATTGCTTGGTAGTAGGCAATCGGCAAAAATTGTTGTAGATTTTTTACAAGATGTTACATCTAACGAAGAATTAGAAAAATTTGAGCTAAAAAAAGCAGGCAGAAGTTCAGTTTATCGTAAAAAAGGACTTGGCAGACCAACAAAACGAGAGCGTAGAGTGCTAGATGATTTTTTAGATGATTGGGAATATTGGGATTTGTTATAACTTTTTCACTCAAAACACGTATCTTTGTAGGATTATAATGAGATATTACAAAATACATACATTATTAATATTTGTTATTTCTTTTCAAACATTTTTGTCAGCTCAAAAAGTTGAATTAATAAACAAATTTGAAACAAAAGCAAATCTGTATTCTTCGCCAACTGTTACTAGCAATGGCACTGTTGTTTTTTGTGGACACGATAAAAATGTGTATTTTTTTAACTCGAAAGGAGACTTGCAAACAAAATATAAAACTCACGGTTGGATTCATGCTTCACCACAAGTTTTATCCGATAATACTATAATGGTTGGTTCTTACGATGGTAATATTTATCATTTTACAGAAAAAGGCGAACTTATAAATAAGATTACACCAGGAGGTAGAATTTTTTCAAAAATATTAGAATTACCAAATAATGAAATAGTTTTTGGTAATAACAAATTAGGATTGGTTTATTATAATCTAGAAACAAATATTAAAAAAGAATTTAAAACTAAACGATTGCCACATACCGATTTAACCCAATTATCGAATGGTAATATTGTTACAGGAGCAATAGATAAATTTTTATATATTGTTGATGAAAATGCTGAAGAAATTGCAAAATTTAAAACAAAAGCGTGGGTTCTTCATTCAAAACCTACAGAATTAAGTAACGGCGAAATTATTGTTGGTTCATACGATAAAAATATTTATTTTATTAATCCTTTTACAAAATTAGTAAAAACCTTTTTAACAGAAGGTAAAATACATGGTTCTCCGTTAATAATATCAGATACATCATTTGTTATAGGATCTTTCGATAAAAATGTTTATTTTTTAAATAATGACGGAAAACTTCTTCATAAATTTGAAACTAAAGGAAAAGTTATATCAAGCCCTGTAAAACTTAGCAATGGAATAATAGTGATTTGTTCTTACGATAATTTTGTATATTTCTTAAATCCCGATGGAACAGAGAAAGCAAAATTTAAAACAGGGGGAAATATCTTTTCAACACCTGTTGTGCTTAACGATAATACAGTTGTAGTTGGTTCAAACGATAATTTTGTATATTTCTTGAAATTAGTTGAATAAAATATTTTTTTGGCTTTTTATGAGCCAAAAATATTTTAGAATAACTTTTTTGTTTACACACTTTATAGGATACTACCAAAAATAACAAACTTGGTAAACTAACGAGGCATTCTCAACCTAATTTTAGCTTTTCGGATTTTCTACTTTTTTTTATTCGTTTAAATTTTTCACCCACCTTGAATTCAAACTTTTGACTTTATGTACAGACACTATCTAGTTTTTGTATATTTTTTCTCAGAAATTAATTTTCCTGCCTCATTCCACATTTTCCACGTACCAATTTTTTTCCCATTTTCATAATACATTTCAAAACGCAATGTGCCATTATCGTCCCAAATTGACCATTTACCATTCTTTTTTCCACTAAAATAATTTGCTTCGGCAAGTTTTACATTTTTATTATTATATGTTACCCAAAGCCCATCGTTTTTGTTTTGTTTATACGAACGCTTTTCGTTGATATTTCCATTTTCAAAATACAGAAGCACTTCACCGTCTTTCATTCCATTGTTAAGATACATTTCAACTTTTTTCTGCCCATTTCCATAATATTCGGCATAGCTTCCTGTATATAGTTCATTATTATTCTTATAGTACAATCCATTCTCACCCTCTTTTATTTGCGAAAAAGCGACTATTGATATTAATACTGTTATTATTAAAAAAACATTTTTCATATATTTAATTTTTAATCTAAATTAAGATATTTAATTCCGCAATGCTTGCGGTAAATTGGTTAATTATAAAAATAAATCCCAACTAATAATTTAGATGGGATTTATAATGAATTTTTAATTAAAATACTCAAACCACATAACTTTTTATTTCGAGGATAACTTATTTATTAACAGTTTTTAATCCAATCTTAATTGAATTTGCTACACCATTAATTTTTACTTCTTGCAAAACATTAGCTTTGTAAGAAATATAATCTACTTTAAGATTATATTGACCAGGTTTAACAGATTGAAAAGAAAAATTTCCATCAAAATCTGTATAAACAATTTGGTTTGTTTCTTCAATAATAACTTTTACACCTGTTAGTGATTCTCCTGTAATTTGATCAACAACTGTTCCTGTTAAAATTGTTGTTGACGGTGTTGTTTCAGATTGTTCGGTTTTTTTGTCATTACCTTTTTCGTTATTTGCAAATAATCCTGTACTTGCTGTTAAAACGATTGCTAAAATTACAAATAATGTTTTTTTCATATTTTTTTAATTTAATTACACTGCAAATATAAATACCGAAAATTACCATAAAATTACACTTATGTTAAATAATTGTTAATATTAGGCGGTTTTATTTTATTTGTATTTAATAAACAAAATCCTCCTACCCCCTGTATTAAGAGAAAATTATAACTACAAAAAAAAAACAGTTTGTCTACAAATAAAAGATTACTTTTTAGGAACTACTATTTTTTTCATTATTAACCCCAAACTAATTTGGAATTTATTTCAAAGAACTTTTTTATCAAACATTCTTTCTGTTCGAGTTACATTTAATATTTATACGAAAGGTTTACACTAAACTCTCGTCCCCAACCGTAATCTAAATAATTGTATTTAGCACTGTTATAATCGTAAAAATAAGTAATGCGGTTATTAATAATATTTTTAACTTGAAATTTAATTGCAAATTTTTCTCCTAATTTTTTAGTTATATTAAAACTAAGATTATTGGTTGATTTAGAATAAACATCGGGTATTCCTTTTGGGTTTACAATAACCAATTTACCTGCATTAAAAGTATATGATACATTTGCCGACCAACCTACACTATCGTTTTTGTATGATAATATACCGTTTATAATCCAAGGCGATTGCTCAAACATTTTTCTTTTGTCAGAGTAATTTGGGTCGAAATATCTTTTGCTTTCTAATTCTTTTCGGTCAATAGAAACTTGCGAATAAACATAAGTTACATTTGCCGATAATTTGAAATTTTTAAACATAGAAACAAAATCTAATTCCTTTGAAAATTCTGCTTCTAAGCCATACATTTGGGCATTATCAACATTTTGCCAAGTAATTTCTGGGTTAATAGCTTCGGTATTAAACGAGCGTTCAATTGGGTCTTTAAATATTTTGTAAAATACTCCAAACGAAATTAATTCGCCGAGTTTATAATATTTTTCCCATCGCAAATCAAAATTATTTATAATGGTTTGTTTTAAAGAATCGTTTCCTACAATTATATCTCCTACTTGATTTTCCATTGCCATTGATGATTTTTCTCTAAAAGAAGGTCTAGCCAAGGTTTTGTTATATCCAAACCTTATGTTCATATATTCGTTTGGCGAATATGTTAAATTTATTGATGGCAAAATATTTATCTCATCTAATTTTCCTTTCTCATTTATTTTTTCTTTTATATCAACTAAACTAAGGGTCTGCATATTTATTTTTTCTACCCTTGCACCAAAAACTGTTCTAAATTTATTCGTTAAAAATATATCTGTCATTAAATATGTTGCAAAAATATTTAGTTCTCCGTTGTAGCTATTTTTATCATTATCTTTTACAGAATTTTGTGCATAAATACCATCAGTTGCACTAATATTTTCATCGGCAAAATAATCTGACATATCAGTATATTGATTAGTATGATTCTCTGCAATATTAATTTGATTTTGACGATATTCTCTATATTTATAGGTATTTGCAAAACCAAATTTTAATTTAGATTCTATTTCTTTAAATTTAAACACTAATTCAAAATCTATCTTACCAAAATAGTTCTGCTCCCTCATATCTCTATAAAACCTACGTGGAAAAGAATACATAGATTTATTTACAAAGTAAACAGTATCGCCATTTGTAATATCTATATCGTTAACCATATATCTAATATCCGGCTCGTTTTGTGTAGCCAAGGCGTATGAACCAATCCAATTAATATTTAGTTTATGAAAATTTTCAATAGTATGATTCCCTTTTAATTGAGCCGAAGTTAAATTTCTTTGATTAAATTCTAACACGCGTCTTTGTCGCAAGTCGTCATTATCGCGATAATCAATAAAATATGCAAAACTTGTATTTTTCTGCCCCGAATGGTTATTTATTAGGTTTAGAGCAATATCATTAGTAGAATTTAGATGAAGTCCCAAACCAGCAATAACAGACCAAATAGAATTTGTTATTCCTTGCTCCCACAATTGAGATTCGTACTGCCTATTTAGTGCATCAGCATCTTTATCCGTGAGTTTGTATCTACCATAAAAGCCCTTGTTATCACGTTTATAATCATACGAATACGAGCCACCGACAAAAAAACCAAGAGACTTTCCAAATATTTCTTTTTGATTACCAATACCAACAGAATATTTTTGATTTAAACCCGATGTTTTATTTTTGGGAAACCAAATTTTGTTAAATGATTTTGTGATAGAGTTGAGCTTTTCGTTGTCTTCATATCTATCTGGGATTTCACCTGCCGCTTCAGTCGGTAAAGTTCTAGTTCCATCATCAATTCCAAGAAAATCATATTCTCCTCCTTTATAAGTTAAAAAGTTTTTATTTAAATTAGATTGTGGATTAAATCCCACTTGAGCCGAAAAACTAAAATTGTATTTATCAGGAAAATCTTTTGTTTTAATATCTATTAATCCGCCTGTAAAATCGCTTGGTAAATCTGGCGAAAATGTTTTATAAACAAGCATATTATCAAGTATTACTGTAGGAAATAAATCCATTTGTACTGTGTTTCTTTCGGGGTCTAAACCCGGTATTTCGGCACCGTTTAATATTGTTTTGCTATATCTATCGGACAAGCCTCTAACATATACATATTTACCACCCTGAACAGAAACCCCTGTAACTTTTTTAAGAGCTGATGCAGCATTGCTTGCTCCCGATTTTGTCATTTCTTGCGAAGAAATTCCATTTATTACCACAGCAGATTTATGTTGCATTCTAACAATAGCATTTTCTGTTCTTTCAACTTTTTTTGCTACAATCTCAACAAGATCAAGTTTTAGAAAAGCTTCGCCAAGTTTAATATTTATTGTTTTGGTTTCTCCTGCCTTAAAAACAACATTTTTTATTTCTTTTGTTTCGTAAGAAATAAAAGAAAATTGAATATTATATGCTCTTGGTTCAATATTGTTTATTTGATAATTTCCATCAAAATCGGTTATTGTACCGTTCATTGTTCCTACAAGAACAATATTTACTGCCGGTAATATTTCTCCTGTTTTTGCATCGCTTACATTGCCTTTTAGTGCTGCCTTTTGTGCAAATATTGTAACCGAAAATAATAAAAGAAAAATTGTAAAATATTTTTTCATTTTTTTAATTTTAAAGCTGTACTAAACGGCAAGCTCTAAAAACAGAGCTTACCGAAAGTATTCTACAATTTATTTGTAAAAGACAGCTTCATTGTTTTTTTTAGTTTTTAAAAGTTAAAGTCCAAGCACTTGCCCAATTTGATGCTCCAAATGCCCCTGCATAATTTACGGTATCATACCAAGCATCATCATAGGCTTGACCTGCATCTTGTGGATTAGTTGGTACAGGGTTAGTTTTAGAGATGCCCGGATTTATCACAGTATTATGTGCTGTAAAATATGGAGCTAACACATCATCTTGAGTTTGCCCTCCATCAGCACCAGCAGATAAAAATAAATTAGGACTAGTTGCATCGGTTTGCCCTGCAATATTATAAAAAATATTGTTTTCTAATTTAAGATTACCATTTTGGAATTGCTTATAAGAGTCATCTCCTGCCGATAAAAATTCAATATCAATACCTGTTTCACAATTTATAAAAATGGAATTATAATAGAATCCTCCGGCATTATCCCTAAATGTAATTGTATGACTCTGGTTTTGTCCAATATATGTTGCATTGTAAACTTTTGTTAAAGTATATGGAGTTCCTGTTTCAGGGTCTGTTCCTCCGTCGTGTTCGCCGTGTCTGTCACTATAGTTTGCTTGTAAAGAAACCCAGAATTGACCTTTGCCGTGATAACCCATATCCCAATCGAAAGAATCATCGCCACAATTAACAATTAATGCATGTTTTACATTTGCTGCACCACCAAAAAATTCTATTCCATCGTCGGCATTTGCAACAACTTCTATATAGTCTATGGTAGTTCCAGAACCAACACCACCAAGTGTTAAACCATTTATTTCGTTTCCTGCACCAATATCGGTTCCTCCATGACGAATAGAAATATATTTTAATATTCCTGAATTATCAGCATCATTATTTCCTCCAAAAGCTCCACGAACTTCGGTTGTTGGAATACCTTCAATTTGTTGGGTAGAAGGAATTGCGTTTAATGTAGCTTTCCCTAAAACAATAATCCCTCCCCAAAGACCGTTTACATCATTTGCAATATTTCCGTTTAAATCATCAGCTTTGGCAGTAAAAATTATAGGGTCTGATACTGTGCCTTCAGCCATAATTTTCCCTCCACGTGCAACAATTAATGCCGATGCATTTTCACCTTGTCCTGTGTTTCCTTTAATCACAGTTCCTGGTTCAATTGTTAAAGTTTGTCCATTGTTTACAAAACAAAAACCATCTAAAATATATGTATTTTCCGATTTCCATGTTTGTGTTCCAATTCCATTACCATCATCTGTTATGGTAATCTCCACTCCACTTGATGGAGGTTTAGGTGTTACTTTTGTTTCATCATCTTTTTTCTTGCAAGAAGAAAATACTGTTGCAAATCCTAATGTTGCTACAAGTAAAAATTTAAAGTAATTCTTTTTCATAATTAAAAGTTAAAAAGTTAAAATTTTTTATTCATTTTCACATTGCAAATAAATCTATCAAATATTATTATGAAATAAACAAATAGTTAAGTAATGGTTAATTGTCGCATTAATACTTATTAGTAAGTTAATATGAAATTAATGTTGAGTTAACCTTAGCATTGTATTTTTACGAATAATTATTTTTTATTATGATGAATTCTAAAAAAATACTGTTAGTTGATGATGATGTTGATATTATCGAATTCTTAAGTTATAATTTAAAAAAAGAAGGATATATTATTGAAACTTGCAATAATGGTGCACAAGCAATAAAAAAGGCTGTTAGTTTTATGCCAGATTTAATATTACTTGATATAATGATGCCCGAGATAGATGGAATTGAAGCCTGTGAAGAAATAAGAAAAAATGAAAATCTTGACAATATTATTATTGCTTTTTTAACTGCACGAAACGAAGATTATTCTTATGTAGCAGGCTTTAATGCTGGAGCAGATGACTATATCACAAAACCTATAAAACCTAGATTATTAATTTCTAAAGTACATTCTCTGTTGAGAAGAAAAATTAATTTATCAGATACTACATATATAAACGAACAAAAAGAGTTTGAAACTAAACTTATAACTAATAGCGTTATTATTGACAAAGATAGATACGTAGTTGTGAAAGATGACACTGATATACTTTTACCAAGAAAAGAATTTGAATTGTTAGCTTTATTGGCAAGTAACACAAGAAAAGTTTTTACCCGAGAAGAAATTTTTTCTAAAATATGGGGTGAAGACAATTTTATTAGCGATAGAACAATTGATGTTCATATTAGAAAGATACGAAAACGTATAGGCGAAAATGTTATACGAACAGTAAAAGGAGTTGGGTACAAATTTGTAGATTTGTAATTGCAACGATATACTCAAACCACATAGGTTTTCGGGTTTTCTACTTGTTCTTTTTCCTTTTTCATTTGTTTAAATTTATAAGCGTAACCTAGTTATACTTAAAATTTTAAGCTCTAAAAAAAACAATAAAAACCCATTACTTGTAATTGGCGATTTTAATGCTGTTCCTTGGGATAGCAATATTAAAAATTTTGAAAAAACCACAGGTTTAAAAGATAGTAGAAATGCCTTTTTATCAACTTGGCCAAGACAATTATCTTATCTTGGAATACCACTTGATTATATTTTTCATTCAAAAAAATTAACTTGTGTCAATTTTCAGGTTGTTGATAAAACCTCGTCAGACCATTGTGGGATAAAAGGGGTTTATAGTGTTGATTTACAAACTAATCTTGCGGTTGCGAACAATTAACCATATAATAATAGGAATACCAAATAATGCAGTAATACTATTAATTGGCATTTTAAAATCTGTTCCCGGAACTTGCGAAATAATATCGCTAATAAGCATAATTATACTTCCAAAAAGTATTGTTGCCGGAATTAAAATTTTATGGTCGTTTGTTTTATAAATAATTCTGACTAAATGAGGAACAGCAATGCCCACAAATCCGATAGGGCCACAAAACGCTGTTATTGTACCTGTTAGCAAACCTGTTGCAGTAAAAATAAGAATTCTTGTAAGTTTAATATTAATACCCATTGTTTTAGCATATTCTTCGCCAAGCAACATTCCGTTTAGCGATTTTATCAATAAGAAAGACAACACTATTCCAACTAATATACTAACGAATAAAATAGGTATTTGATTTTTTGTAACCGCTTCTAAATTACCAAAAGTCCATAACACATATGTTTTTAGTTGTGATGCCTCGCTAAAATATTGGAGTATTCCAATAATTGCAGAAATTGCAGCTCCCAACAAAATTCCAAAAACTAAAAGTGTCATTATATCTTTAACCTTAAGCGAAGCATAAAAAATTACAAGTAAAACCAATCCTGCACCTATCCAAGCAGATACAATCATAGACCAACTACTAACTAAAAAATAACTAGAAACAAAGCTTGATGACATTATAATTATTGCAACCCCCAAACCTGCACCTCCACTTATACCTAAAACATAGGGTCCTGCCAAAGGGTTCTTAAATGCTGTTTGCATCATTAAACCACTAAGCGACAAAGCTATACCTGCCAAAACAGCAGTTGCAACTCGTGGCAATCTAAAATTATCTAATAATATAAAATGTGTAGAAATTGTTGTAGTTTCGCTACTTATAGTTTTATAAAAATATGAAAAAATACTTTTTACGTTTATAAACTCTGAACCGGCACTCAAATCAAAAATAATCAAAGAAAACACCAAAACTAATAAGATACTCGTATAAATCTTTGATTTTTGCCTAATAATTGACATCTAATATTTTTTGATTATTTGGTTTCGTTATAAAAAATAATCTCAGAAATTGTAGATCCATCTTTATAATAATAAACACCACCCCATGATTTTTCAAGTTTTCTATACTCATGTGCAGCAGAACCTGTTTCGTTAATTATTATTCTCGTAATTTTAGTACCATTAGCACCATTGGCATGTTCAACAGTTTTCCTATTCGGATATTTTTTTGATAATTCGCTTAAATACTTCTGTTTAGTTTCTTTAGACATTGACGCAAGATTTGCTAATTCATCTTTAGGCTTAGTTTCTACAGGTTTATTCATATTCTTATCATAAATAAGCTTTTGAATTTCAGCAATCTTTTGTTTTGGGTACTTCTCCGAAGTTTTTAATTTAGAAGCAGTTAAATAAGAAGCCTTTGCCTCTGTATATTTTTTCGCATTAAATAATGCATCTGCTTTCTTAATTTCAGCATCATATTTTTTATTATTTTGTTGTTGAGATAAAAGTACATCAATATTTTTTATCCTACTTTTAGCAAAACTACTTGTTGGTTTAACTTTTAATGCTTCGTTATACTTAACTTTTGCCTCTATATATTTTTTACTATCGTATAATGTTCCTGCCTCAGAAATAGCAGTATTATATTTACTATTAATATTATCTTGCTTTTCTTGTTCTGCAATTAACTTGTCTAACTGAGCAATTCTACCCTTAGTATAATCATTCGATTTAATCTTAGATGCTGCAATGTATTTAGTCTTAGATTCTTTATACTTTTTTGCATCAAGCAAAGCATCAGCACTAGCAATAATTTTTTGAAAATCTGCTTCTTTCTGTTTTGCTACGGCTTCATCTGCAAGAATTTTATCTATTTCAGATATTTTATCTTTTGGATAAGTTTCATCAGGTTTTTTCGACAATGCGTTTTGATACTTTGTTTTTGCTCCAGTATAATTTTTTGATTTAAACATACCATCGGCAGAAGCAATTAGATTATTATAATCAGTATCTAACTTTGCTTTTGCTGCTAAAACAGCGGCGGCAGCTTCTTTTGCAGCTAAATCAGCAGCTTCTTTTTCAGCAGCCTTTCTTTCGGCTATTAATTTGTCTATCTCCGAAATCTTATCTTTTGGATATTGCTCTTGTTTTAGTTTTAAAGCTTCGTTATATTTAGTTTTTGCTTCGTTATATTTTTTTCCTTTAAACATGCCATCGGCAGAAGCAATTAACTTGTTATAATCGGCATCTAGCTTCTCTTTTGAGGCTAAGGCAGCGGCAGCAGCGGCTTCTTTTGCAGCTAATTCCGCAGCAGCGGCTTCGTCGGCAGCTTTTT
>CAZRWZ010000071.1:0-11585 GCA_964603745.1 uncultured Bacteroidaceae bacterium
CACATTAAGGTTTTAATATTGCACCATTATTATTTTTCCCATTTATTTTTACTTGTAGTTGTTTGTCAAATTTCACGTGTTTAATAAATTCGTCTTCATACTCAGGTTCAATATTTGATAAAAAATCTACATCGTAACTACCATCATTTATATATGGATTTATTGTAAAATAAGCAACCTCAAGAGCAGTTAAATTATGAAAAAAATGTGTTCCTTGACTTGGATCTACACGATAATTTTCTAAGCCTGATTCAACAATAACCTTGGCATTAGATATTTGATGCCATTCAACAGGAATTCCCAAACTAGGGTCGCTAGAACCCCATCTGCCAGGACCAATTAAAATATATTTGTTATTAGATTTTATAAGACTTTCGTTTAGTTTTTCTATCGACAAGCTTATTTCCTTACTTTTTAGTAAATTAAAAGCTTCGGGTTTAACAAAAATAACATCTTTTAAATCATTAATTATGCCATTTCCAAGAACATGGTCGGAGTAAATAAGTGTTTCTTCTTTTGTAATAGAATCAATATTTACATCACTATTTTCTTTGCTTTCTACAATAGGTCTTATTTGTAGAACATTAAATGATTTTAAACCCTCTTTACATTTATCTAAATTAATGGCAAATTCTATTTCAACAGGATTGTTAAAAGCCTTTTGTCCAATATCTAAAAATGTTTTTATAATATCGGCAAGTGGAAACGAATTATAGTTTAATATATTTGAGAACGTAATTACCGGCATTCCTTCGCCTTGTATTCCGTTCACAATCACCTCATTATTAAAATCATACTTAGATGCAACATATTTTAAAACTGAATTTGGTGCGTTTTTTATTCGTGATGAAATTATATTTATACCATCATTTACTGATGGTTTATATTTATCTAAATCTAAATCTAAGCCATAAAATCTTTTTTGAGTTTCTTTTAATGTAGATTTTACCGACGATAATTGTAGTATTTTTTTTGGATATGCCGGAGAAAATCTAATTCCCATTCCTCCATTCATTAAATATCCGCCTAGTCCCATTGCTATATTTACAATTCCATCTGCAGGTTTTTCTTCTCCTATAGGATAATAATTTATAGAACGAGCAACGCCTGAAATGGTAGGATAATACATATTATCGTAAGCATTTCCACAAATTTCTTGTAAAATAATAGCCATTTTTTCTTCGTTAATAAGATTAGATGTAGCTGTCATATACGATTTGCTCGCTTTAAAATATACCGAAGCATATACACTTTTTATGGCTTGACTAAGAAAAAATACCATTTTAACATCATCGGTACTATATGGGAGCATATATGTTGAATATATTCCGGCAAATGGTTGGTACAACGAGTCTTCTAACAAACTCGACGAACGAATAGCTATTGGTTTTTTTATTACAGAAACAAAAGCTAACATATCTTTATGTACTCTTGCAGGTAAATGTGCATTAACAAAATGGTTTAATATTTTTTCATCACTTTTATCGGAATATGCAATATCATACAAATTATTTATTTCCATAAATTCATCAAAAATTTCGGTGGTTATTACAACTGTTCTCGGAATTGTAATCATCACACCATCGTATTTATGAATTAATTTATGCTTCATTATCAGATTATCTAAAAATGCTAAACCTCTTGCTTTTCCGCCAATAGACCCATCTCCTATTCTTGAAAACACAAAATAATCGTCAAATGTAGTTCTGTTATATTCGGCAATCATTCCTCGCAATTTATTCATTCTGTATTCCGAAATAGTATCGAACAAAAACTTTTTAGCATATTCTATATCAGAAAAATTATTTGGTGTAAGATATTTAAATACATTTGCGATAGGAAATAAAGCTCTAGCATTAAGCCATTTAGTGAAATCATTATTTTTTAAATGATAGGCAAAAGATTCGTCATTAATCTGAAATATTTTTTGTTGCAGACTTCTTAAATTATCGGCTCTATCTATTTCTTTGTGTGTATTTGCATCACGAATAATAAAATCTCCGAAAGAAAAATTTTCTTTAAAATAAGTGGTAAAAGCCGATGGTATATTATTAGATTCTTTGCAAACAAAACCTGCATCTAATCTTTTAGCATCTTTTTCGTATGATGCATTAGACGACTGTAATATTAAAGAAAAATTAGGATCATAATCTCTTATTTTTGTACATAATTTTATTCCTGCAATAGGGTCTGTTACTCCATCTTTTTTAAATTTTACATCAGAAATTACACCTAATAAATTGTATTTATATTTTTCGTATAACGAAATAGCATCTTCGTAATTAGTTGCCAATAAAATTTTTGGACGACCTCTTAATCTAAGCATTTTTTGATGCTCGTTTAGTCCTTCGGTAACAAATGTTTTTGATTGTTTAAACAATAATTTATACATTAAACCAAGATACATTGAGTAATATTTTACAGAATCCTCTACAAGTAATATTGCTTGCAATCCTACCTCAAAAACATCGTGATCTACATTTAATTTATCTTCTATTAGTTTTATTATTGCCAATAAAATATCAATATTGCCTTGCCAATTAAATACATAATCAATTCCTTGACTTTCGGGTTGATTACTAATACTTTGTGTTGTTTTGGAAAAAGGAGATAGAACAACTATTGGTATTTTGTTGTTTATACTTTTCACTTCTAATGCAAGTCCCTGAAAATCTGTCTGTTCAACTCCTTGCATTAATATTACTAAGTCTATATTCTTATTATTTATTACCTCTAATGTATCTTCGGTTGAAGATACATGAATAAACTGTGGTGGGTAATTTAAATTTAATGCCGAATATTCGTTAAAAATCTGTTCGTCAATTCGTCCATCTTCTTCTAAAATAAAAGCATCATAATCGCTACATACTAATAAAACGTAGTTGATTTTAGCTCTCATTAGCAGTTTAAAAGAAGTGTCTCTAATTTCTGCGTTTATCGAAACATTTGTATTTTCATTCATATTAGTAATATATTAGAGATTTTTGGTAGCTTCCTCCATCATTTAATTTTCACCTCCAAAATCTTAATTGGGCTTATAAAATACTAATAAAAAACCCAAGTTTTGAATTTGACAATATTTTGTTATCAAAGATATTTTTTAAATGTCAATAATCAAAATAAAAATAATTTTTAAAGCGGAGATTCAATCAATAGTAAGATTAATTTTTTCTTGATTTTAACAACCGAGCTTCATTTTTGGTAGAATTTATCATTAAAGCAAAACTATTTTTTTCTTGTATATCTTTATCAGTAATAATGTGTAAATCTATTAATCCTCCTTTTTGAGCATAGCCTGTTTTTATGTAGTTAAACTCCGAAAGGCATAAACTCCAACCCTCTATCCATGCTTCAAGTTCTGTTCTTTGTTTTTTTGTACCCTTAAAATGTATCATTAAATCTATATCGCTTGACACTTCTGCTTTTGCACTTTTAGTACTTCCTATTAAATAAACAGCTTGCAGGTTATATTTCTCTAAATCAATGTGTTCTGCTATTTTTTCAGCAATTTTATATCTCCATTTCCAATGTTCATCAGATTTAGTTCCAATAATATCGCCCAAATTTACTTTAGTTTTTTTCTTTTGTTTAACAGATTCTAAAGCATCAATAGTTTTCTTTAGTTCGCAAAAGAAAATATAATAGCCAAGTCTGTCGGCAATTGTGTTTAACAATCTTTGTTCTTCGGGTAAAAATTGTGTGTTATTATGATGATATTTTATAAACTGCGAATAAAACACCTCTATTTTGCCAATAATATTATTATCAACAATTAAATCGGCTGTTTGAATATATTCACTTTCTTTAAAATCGGCACTTTTATATTCTTTGTCTTTAACTGTTATTCTTGCTTCGCAAATTGTAGAATACTGCCAACCTGCGGGAATTATTTTAATTAATTTTAATAAAACCGTTTCAAGTTTTTCTGTATTATCTTTTAATAATTCTTCGGTAGCATACAAACAATTTAATTCTTTTGCTCTTTCGTTTAATATTTGAAATATATTACTCATTTTTATTAATTTAATGTAATTAACGCTATTCTTTCTTTCCCATCAATTTTAATACTTAATGGCTTTTTAAATTGTATATGATTAAAATATTTTGTTTTATTTATTACTTTTTGTTTTTCTAATACATTCCACTTTATATAACTTTTTGTTTCGTGAAAAACAGAAAAATATCCTATATTATTTGCTGTTACATTATGAAAAAAATGAGAACCTAATGAGGCATCAAGAGGAAAATTTTCTAAGCTATATTCAATTATTACATTAGCGTTAGATATTTGTGGCCAATTAACAGGCACGCCTATCCATTTATCGCGAGTACCCCATCTTCCGGGACCAATTAAAACATATTTTTTATTTTCTTGTATCATTATATCGTTAAGATATTCAATTTCTTTTGCCATTTCTTCGGTATTCATTTTGTCGAAATTATCGGGCGAAATATAAATAACATCGGTAATATCCTCTATAAGTCCATTTCCCATACCTTTTTCGGCATATAAAATTGTATCATCGGCAAATATTTCATTAGTATCTATTTTAAAATTATTGATATTTGCAACAAGAGGTTTTATTTGTAATAGATGAAATGTTGCTTTATTATTTTTGTCTTTGTTTAAATCTACGGCAAATTCAATTTCGCTTGGGCAACCCAATGCTTCTTCTACAATTTTCAAAACCACATCTATTGTTTCGGCAAGGGGTATGTATTTGTATTTAAGAATGTTTGCGAAATTAACCACTCTCGGACCTGCTGCGGTTATACCAGGTTTTATTCTGTCGTTATCTACATCGTAAACCGAGGCTAAATGTTTTAATGTTAAGTGTTTTTCCGATTCGCTAATTTCCATTCTTGCAAGTCCTGCATTTTCACCTTCTAATAAATTTATATCCGATTTATTTAAATCTATTGCATAAAATTCTGTTTGCGAATTATTTATTTGATTTTTTAAAGAATTAATTTCAATATCAGGAAATTTAGGCGAAAATCTAAAAGTTTTTTCTCCTTCAACTACATATTTGCCTAATCCTACGGCTAAAATTGCAAACCCGTCTTCGGGATTCATATGCGAAATAGGATAATAATTATATGATTGAGCTACGCCACTAATATGTGGATAAAAATAATTGTCGTATTTATTTCCAACAACTTCTTGAACAATTACTGCCATATGTTCGCCCTCAATTTTACTATTTATTGCCTTTAAATAACTTTTGGCTACTTTAGTGAAAACTGAGGCAAAAACCAATTTTATTGCATCGGAAGCTTGTTCTACTCTTTTATCTATATTTTTGTGATTGTTAGGAAGCAAATATGTTTCAAAAATCCCTGCAAAAGGCTGGTTAATAGAATCTTCTAATAAACCAGACGACCTAAATGCCAATGGTTTATCTATAGCTGTTACAATTACTTTTAGTCGTTTTGTTAGTTTATTTGATAGTATCCCATTTTTAAATATTTTTTTAATCTCAATATCGGTTAAATCAGTGTTAATTTTATTTTTAATATTATTTCTTTTAAGAAAAAGATCAAATTCTTCTGTTCCTATAATTGCAGTTCTCGGAAAAGTTATATTAATTCCGTTAACTATATTGGTAAAATCCAGATTATTTATTAAAGTATTTATAAATGCAATACCTCTTCCTTTTCCGCCTAAAAGTCCATCGGTAACATTCACAATATTAGAATTATCTAATAAAGCTTTTTTGTCGAAACCAACAATTCTTCCACTTTCGTTTTTATGAAGATTTTGTTCTATCAGCTCGATAATATATTCTCTATATTCATTTATTGAACTAAAATCGTTGATACATAGTTTATGTATTTGACGAGCAATATCTATTTCGCCTCTGGCTCTTAACCAAGACGAAAAATGAAAATTATTACTATGATAAATTAAAGATTCTTCAGGAATATCTTTTAGTTTTAGAACAAATTCTTTTAGCGAATTAGCTGTTTTTATTTTCTTTCCTTTAATGGTTTTAAAAATAAAATCTTCAAAGCCTAACTGATGATTTACGAAACTGTTTATATCTTGAAAAAGCGTATTAGAGTTTTTATTTATGAACATAGCATTTAGTTGAAATGCTTTTGTTTGGTGCAAATCTTCTAATGAATTAATTAACACAGGAATATTATCTCCGGCATTTCTTATGTTTTGTATAAAATCTAAACCTGCTGTTTTCATCGATTCCTCAGCACCTAATTCTACATCAGAAATTACACATAAAATATTTTTTTTATATTTATTGTACAAATAAGTAGCTTCGCTGTAGTTTGTTGCTAGCAATACTTTGGGGCGAGTTCTTAATCTATAAAGCTTATAAATATCGTCTATATTTTCTTTATCAATTAATTTTTTAGTTTGCAAAACTAAATTATCGTATAAAACAGGTAAATATTTAGAATAATACTCAGGCGTATCCTCCACAAGTAGAATTACATTTACAAGTCCGATATTTGTGTCGTTTTCGGCATTAGAAATATCTTCGAGATGTTTTACCATTGCATAAAAAACTTTTGAATTTCCATCCCAACTAAAAATTCTATCAAAATAAATATGTCCTTTTATATATTTCTCAATGTATTTTTGCTCGCTACTATAATTAAGCAATAAATAAACAGGTATATATTTAAAATGATATTTTATTTTCTCGCTTAAAATAAAAGGTGCTTTTTTATCTACACCTACCATTATCACAATTAAATCGAAATGTTTATAGTTTAATTGCTCTATTGCTTCTTCGTATGTAGAAACCCCTGTAATACGTGGTATTGATAAGTTTATTTGATTAGATTTGTTTAAAACATCGTTAGATAAACTACCTTCTAACTCTAAATTAAAAGCATTGTATAGGGTTGAAACTAAAAGAATTTCTTTAATTTTAAACGGCATTAAATCATGATAAATATCTTTGTCGGCATTTATTTTATTTAAAAACCGATGAAGCAGATTATAACTATTATTTAATTTCTTTATGTTATTTTTTTTATCAAATTTATTGTCGTCTATATTTTCTAATGTTAAAAGCTTTTTCCCTTTTTCAGAATTTATATAACCTGTAATTATATTTGCCAGATTTAATAATAAATCGCGTTCTTCTTTTAAAAAAGGTCCTTCATCTTCGTTGGGAAACTCTTTTGAATAAGATATTTCTATGTATCCTTTTTTATTATCTATTGTGTTAAAAGGCTGAACTTGTTTCCACTTGCTTGGGCTAAAATTAGTGTAGCTGATACATTCAAAATCATCAAAAATAATTTTTGCCATAGAATATTCAGGATATTGCCAAGCTTTAGGAAGCATATTGCATATTTTTTGCAAAGTCTCGTTTATAGACTTTCCTTCTTTTATAATACTAACTGTTTGATTTATAGCCGCTAATTCTTTTAAGCGTTCGTGCGATACAGCAATTAAATTTGCTAATTCCTTGTTTTTAAATTTATCTTCCATCAGATATATATTATTTGAACAAAACTAAGTTTTATAACTGTGTATAGAGCTTATATTTATTATGTAATATTACATAATTGTGTTTGATAATTCTCATGTATACTCAATCTATTTAATACATGTCTATTTAGATTTTCGGATTTTCTACTTTTTCTTTTTTATTCGTTTAAATTTATAAGCATAACCTAACTATGCATAAAATATTAAACACTAACAAAAGAAAAAATATCTAGTTCTAAAAAGATAATAATTGAATAAAAACAAGTTAAAAAAAATTAAAACTATTCTGTAACATAATCTATTCTTATATTTTTAATTACTTTTGGATAAACAAAAAATATAATTATGAATATAAAGATTTATACTATTGTAATAGCTTTATTATCAATACTAAGCATTAATACATTTGCTCAAAAAAAGAACAAAAAAAAAACTGTAAAAAGTGGATATAATATAAAAATAACTGTAAACGGAATAAAAGACACCGTTGTTTATTTGGGTAATTATTACAAAGGCAATAGATACTCGTTAGATACAGCTAAAATAAACTCAAAAAGTCAAATTGTTTTTAAAGGAGAAGAAAAATTAGCAAAGGGAATGTATATCATCTTTTTTCCATCGCAAGGAATGTCTTTTTTTGATATGTTAATTGCCGACGACCAAGAGTTTAGCTTAACTACCGACACTTCTGATTTATTTATTAAAAACATGAAAGTTAAAGGCTCTGTTGATAACGAAGAATTTTTTATTTTTAAAAGAAAATTTAACGAACTTAATCGCCAAGTTTTTAATATCCAAAAAGAAATTAAAGCTAAGAAAGACGATAAAGACTTTATTGATGCACAAAAAAAGAAATTAAAAGAACTATCGCAGCAAAACGAAGAACTTATAGAACACACAGTAACAACATGCCAAAGTAAAACTTTAAGAAATATATTAAACCTAATGCGAGAACCAAAAATACCTGAATTTGAAATAGACGAAAATATTACAAATAAAGATTCTGCCGAAAAAGTTTTAAAATATAATTATTATAAAAATCATTATTTCGATTATGTAGATTTTACTGACAGTACAATATTACGTACACCAATGTTTCAACCAAAGTTGAAACATTATATTTCACAGGTAATTATTCAAATACCCGATTCTGTTAGCAAAGCAGGAATAGAACTTATAGAAAAATCACGTGATTGCTATGCTGTTTTTCAATATTTAGTTATAACAATGCTCAGATATCAAGATGATTCTAAATTGATGGGAATGGATAGAGTTTTTTATGATATCGCAAAAAAATACTATTTTACAGGCAAAGCAGATTGGGTTGATAGCACAATTTTATCTAATATTAAAACTAGAGCTAATTATATAGAACATAATTTATTAGGAAACAAAGCTGTTGATTTACAAAATCTTGAAACCCTTGATAAAAAACATATATCGCTCTATGATATTGATGCAAAATATACAATTATTATTTTTTGGGAACCAAATTGTGGACATTGTAAAAAAGCAGTGCCAAAACTTTATAACGAATATCTTGATATGATTAAACAAGGAATTGACGTAGAAGTTTTATCAATATGTACACACCCCGAACGAGAACCTTGGGAAAAATTTATTAAAGAAAAAGGTACAAACGATTGGATAAATGCTTTTGACAGATATATGATGACAAATTTTAAATTATTGTATGATGTAAATTTTACACCAACATTATATTTGCTTGATAAAAACAAAAGAATTATCGGCAAGCGTATTGATGCAGAGCAAGTTCAGAAAATGATTCTGCAATTTGAAAAAATAGGAAAGAAATAATACCTTTTAATATACAATACACACATAAGACTAAGTATAAAAAATCTACTTTTGCAGTTTAAAAATAATATGTGAAAAAATTAAAAATTTTAAATAACGAACAAAAAGGATATTTACTTGTATTTGTCTCTATTTTGGCAATGGCAAATGTTTATATCTTTAGCAAAGCTGCACTTAACGAAATAAATATTATTCAATTTGGAGTTTATTGGTTTGGATTTGCTTTGTTTTATAATCTTATATTTCTATCACAAACAAGAGGTTACAAAAGTTTTAAATCAATAAAAAAAACAGATTACTGGAAACTTGCTGTAATTGGCATATTAGAAATAGCCGCAACATTATCGTTTTTTATGTCTATAAAAACAATGAATAGCCCTGCATTAGTTTCATTTCTAGGCAACGCAGGACCTGTTTTTGTTTCTATCTTAGGCATAACATTTCTAAAAGAAAGATTTAATAAAATAGAAATAATTGGAATATTACTAACTATATCAGGAGCAATATTTATAAGTTACAACCCCGGATTTGAAATACCAAAAGACTTTAGAAAAGCACTTTTTTTTATTCTCTTTTCTAATATAATATATGCTATTGCAACAATTTTTTCTAAAAGAAATATTAAACTACTGCCACCTTCAATATTAAGTGTTAATAGAGTGGTGTTTATATTATTAACAGCTGTTATTGCAGCTATTGCAACAAATCAGAGTTTAATAATAAGCAAAACTGCTATTTTAAATCTTGCACTAGGTTCAATTCTAGGTCCTTTTTTGGCAGCTTTAGCAGGATATACTGCACTTAAATATATCGAAGCATCAAAAGCATCGGTAGTTGGAAGTGCAAAAAGTTTACTTGTGTTATTTACAAGTTATATATATTTCGGACATTTACCATTCAAATATCAAATTTATGGTGGAATTGTTACAATTACAGGTGTTTTATTAATTTCGCTAGGCAAAAGAATAAAAAACAAAATGCGTTAATACATTAAAAATAAGGAGGTTTCTAAAAATGAAAGCAGAAATAATTACAATAGGAGATGAAATTTTAATAGGTCAGATAGTAGATTCTAACTCGGCATATATTGGTCAAGAGTTAAACAAAACGGGTATTTCTGTTACACAAATAACAACTGTTTCGGACGATAAACATAAAATATTAAAAGCTATTTCTGAGGCAGAAAAAAGAGCCAATTTAATTATTTTAACAGGTGGTTTAGGTCCAACAAAAGATGATATTACAAAAAAAACAATAGCCGAATATTTTAACGATGAACTTATTTTTAATAAAGATGTTTATAATCATGTAAAAAATCTATTATCGGGTAGAGGTATAACAATGAATGAGTTAAACTCTAAACAAGCCTATGTACCTTCTACTTGCAAGGTGTTGTTTAATGATTTAGGAACAGCACCAGGTATGTTATTTGAAAAAAATAATAAAATATACTTCTCAACTCCCGGAGTTCCTTTCGAGATGAAATTTTTAATTAAAGAAAGATTAATACCTTATTTAAAAGAAAAATTCACTTTCGATTCTATAATACATAAAGTGGTGATGACACAAGGAATACCGGAATCACATCTTGCAACAATTATTGAAGATTGGGAAAACAATCTGCCAAAAGACATAAAATTGGCATATTTACCTCAACCGGGTTTGGTTCGTTTACGTTTATCGGCACAAGGTGATAAAGAAAAACTTATTAAACAAATTGATAATGAAATTGATAAATTAAATAAAATTATACCGGAAGCAATTTTTGGTTATGATGAAGAAAAAATTGAGTTTTCGGTGTTTAATTTATTGAAAAAAGAAGGTAAAACTATGTCAACAGCCGAAAGTTGTACAGGAGGAAATATATCAGCATTAATAACAAGTATTTCTGGTAGTTCCGAAATATTTAAAGGAACTGTAGTATCATATTCAAACGAAATAAAAGAAAATGTTTTAGGAGTAAAAATTAAAAGCTTAGAAAAATACGGTGCAGTTTCGCAACAAGTTGTAGAAGAGATGATTACAGGTATTTTAAAATTAATGAAAACCGATTACGCTATTGCTGTTTCTGGTATTGCCGGTCCAACAGGCGGAACTAAAGATAAACCTGTGGGTACTACGTGGATTGCCGTTGGGTCTAAAGATAAAATTATTTCAGAAAAACATCTTTTTGGAGAAGAAAGAAACCGTAACATCAGACGTGCATCTGTTACGGCTTTAAATATATTAAGGAATTTTATTAAATAATACTTAGGGTCTGCTGAAAAGCTCTGAGGTGTATTAGATTTTTATATTCTGAAAT
>CAZRWZ010000072.1:0-11538 GCA_964603745.1 uncultured Bacteroidaceae bacterium
AGGATCAATATATTTTGATGCTTTTTTATTACAAGTAAAATCTTGAAAACATAAAGCTTCATTTGTAATATTATTACAATTACTTGTTTTGTATACAGCCATACCTATATTTAACATAACAGAACCATTATTCTCAAAATGAATAATAAGTTGCCCTGATGCAGGGACAGTGGTTTTAAACCAAACATCTCTGCCTACGCTAGTACACGAAGGGCTATTTACACCAGAGCCTGTATAACCAGTTGTGGTAGCGTTTGTTAAATTACAGCTTGTTCCGGCTGTTAAATTTTTTGCTGAACATGGGTTGTCGTTTGCAGGTTGTGCAAAAACAGATAGAACAGCAATGCTTAGTAATGCAAATAATAATTTCTTCATAATATTATTGTTTAGTGTTATAATACATTAGTTCTTGTCAAAAATACAAAAAATAATAATAATTTAATAATTTTTGTTAAAAAAAATGATTTTAATCATACCGTAAATACACAATAATTAATTTACAATATAAAAAATCTAAAACAAATCTCAAAATAAAAATAGAGATTTTAGGTTTATTTAATTTTGCTCTAAAGTCATAAACAGATAAAGTAAATTTATTTAATCAACAATATAAAATCCAAACAGTTATTTAGTTTGAATACGTAATGATTAAAAGAAAGTTGTTGTTTGTTAAATTTACTGTTTCCCAATTTGTTCAGGGCTATATTCTTTATTGTTTATTATAATTTTATTAATCTCGTTTTTGCTAAAAAAGTTTTCGTAATATCTCCAGTAATTTGCATATTTGTAAAGCACTAAATTTGCAGTTCTGTCGCCATTTTCATTAGCATCAGAAATACTTATGCTTGTTACACCTCGATGGTTAGATATTTTCTTTTTTAAAGCTTCTGCTTCTGCATCACTGTTTATATTTTTTATTGTAAATGTAAATTCTTTGGGTGTTTCTTTGTTTTCCACTTGTGTAGTGAAGTTATCCATATTGTCAAAAACAAACACTATATTATTAGTGTTATTTTGTGCAAACATAAGAGTTGAAAACCCTATTGCAATAAGTAATAAAAATGCTTTTTTCATGATATTATTTTTTGTTAATTTATATTTTTGATTAAGTACAAATTTGTCTTAAAAGAACAATGTTACAATTTTTTAATCTTTTCACAAAGTTTTTTAAAGTTTTTTTTGTAAAAAAGTGATTTTTTATTTGCTTTTAGAGTTAAATTTTAGAAAAAAGATATAAGTTTGAGATATTCCACGAGACAATAAAAATAATAGAAGAGCTACCCAAAGGGCATTGTTGCCCATACTTTTTTGTAATAAATAGAAAGCAGGAAAAAACACTAAAATACTTGAAAACAACATAGTGTTTCGCATTTCTTTTGAGGCGGTTATTCCAACAAAAACCCCGTCCCAAATAAACGATGCAAAACTTAAAACAGGTAAAAGCCAAGTCCAAAATAAATATTTATTTGCCAGAGCTATTATTTCGGGCTGCGAACTCATTAATTTTATAATTTCTTTACCTAAGAACATATAAAGTAAGGTGAAAATAATGCTTACGATAAAGCTGTATTTAAAAACTTCTTTTATAGCTTTTAGTAGTCTGTTTTTATTTTTTTCGCCAAAATATTTTCCTGTAAGAGCTTCGGTGGCATAGGCAAATCCATCAATAAAATAGCTAAAAAATATGTAAAATTGAAACAGGATTGTATTTGCATCTAAAACCAAAGTACCTCTATTTGCCGACGAGCCGGTAAAAAAAGTAAACACGGCCATAATGCCAAGTGTACGTACAAAAATATTTGCATTAACAGTAAAATATCGTGAAAGTTCCGGTTTGTTAAATCGGAATTTAGGTTTATAATTTTTAAAATAGTTTTTGTATTTTGTGAAAACAAAAATAAGTGAAAGCAAAACTCCAAAGTATTGTGCAACAACTGTTCCAAAGGCAGCACCATCAGAATTCATGCCTAAATTATATATAAAAAAGTAGCTTAAAGCTACATTTACAATATTAATTGAAACTGCTATAATCATAGGATATTTTGTATTCTGCACACCAATAAACCAACCATAAAAACCATACAGAGCAAGGGTTGCCGGAGCTGCCCAAATTCTTATAGCAAAATAACTAGATGCAAATTCTTCAGTTTGTTTTTCGGCATCGAGCAAATAAAAGCTAAGTTTGTCGATAGGATATTGAAGAAATATGAGTGAAATGCCTGTAACTACACCAATAATTATAGGTATAATTAAATTTGAGGTGATTTTTTCGGTGTCTTTTTTACCAAAAGCTTGTGCTGTGAAACCGGTGGTACTCATTCTAATAAAATTCATTCCCCAATAAAGAATATTAAAAATCATAGCACCAATAGAAACGGCACCAAGGTAAACATGAGAATTTAAATGCCCTAACAAAGCCAAATCAACAATGCCAAGTAAGGGAATTGTAATATTTGTAATGATATTTGGAATTGTTAATCTAAAAATTTCTTTTCTCATTTTGCAAAGTTAAATATATCTCCATTAAGGGAGCTTCTAAAATTTAGTTTTTTTGTGCTAAAATAATTAATAAAAGTCCTCTTTATTATATTATATTTGTGACCTTAAATATACAATATAATTATGCACAAGATATTTATTAGTCTGGTTTTTATTGTTTTTGCAAATCTATTGTTTGCACAAAAACAAGATACTGCAAAGGTAAATGACGATAAAGTTGCAATATTTATAGAAAAAGCTTTTAAATATGCTCCCTTGCCTTTTGCTGGATATTCTACCGAAACAAAAACTATTTTTGGGATAACAAAATATAATGGTTTTAAAATTAAAAGCAGTAACTTACCCGATTCATTAATACAACCATCAAGTATATTGCTATATGGTTATTATACTATGAATAATCAATATAAAATTGATTTAAATATTGATTTAATGCACGGAGATAATAAATATAATTCGAAATTAGACTTTTTGCTTTTAGATTACCCGTCGTTATATTTTGGCTTAGGAAATAATACTTCGGAAGATAACGAGGTTCTTATTGATTTTAAGAATATATTGATATCACCAAGTTTCGATTATAATTTTTACGAAAAAATGTATATTGGTGCAAAATATACCTTTAATAATTATATTGATGTTAAACCTATTGGCGAAGATTCTTTAATCAGAGATAAAAATATAACTGATAACGAGGGTGTTCAATCAGGTTTTGGCGTTAGGTTTATCAGAGAAAAAAGAGATAACAGAATTAGAGCAAAAAAAGGTTCGTTTGTTTTTATGTCGTTTGATATTTATGGAAAAAATTTAGGTAGTGAACATGCTTACAATTCTTTTGTTTTAGATGCTCGAAAATATATAACACCTATACCACAACTAACAATTGCAAGCCAATTCTACACCGAAATAAAAACAGGAGATGTTCCAATACAATCTATGGCAGTGTTGGGTGGTACTGAGCGAATGCGAGGAATTTATGAAAATAGGTATAGAGATAATACTGTTATAATGAGTCAACTAGAATTGAGATTTCCTATTGTTTGGATAATAGGAGGAACTGTTTTTGGTGGTTTGGGTCAGGTAGGCTCTAGCTATAACACATATAAAATTGATGAGTTTAAATATGGTTATGGTGCAGGCTTAAGGCTTTTAATAGATGAAAAAACTAGTTCTGTATTGCGATTTGATATTAGTTTTAGAGATGGTGGACACTCAATTTTTATTGGATTTAATGAGGCTTTTTAATCCCAATTGGGATATTTAATTTATGATGTGTTTGTTGTTATTGCGAATACAATATTATTAATATCAGGAGATTAACTTTGTTGAGGGCTTTGCCGTTGCCGCACTCGTTCCTCGTTCGCAATGACAACATTACCCCCCTTAACTTAATTCTTAACAGCAAAACGAACAGTATTCCTAGATTTCTGTTCTAGCAATATTTTTTTATTTTTAAGCAATTCTGATATTATTTGTTTATTGTAATGTCTAATTGTAATTAGTTGTAAATCTGTATTGTAACGTGTAATAAAATCGTTTTCTAGTGCAAGTAAAAGTTTTTCTGCTTTTTCGGTATTATCAATTACAACAGAGAAACTAACAGCAGAATTTTCCATTAAATTAACCTTGATTTTTAGCATATCTAAAACCTTAAAAATCTTACTTATATTTCTTTCTTCGATAAAAGAAAAATCGCGTGGCGAAATAGAAATTAATGCTTGATTTTCTTTTATAATGATAATTGGAGATGAAATTTTTATTTCGTCTTTGGCAAAATTGGCAATTAATGTTCCGCTTTTTTGTGGTTTAACAAAAGATTTTACAAACAGAGGAATGTTTTTATTTTCTAGCGGTTTAATGGTTTTTGGGTGAATAACTTGTGCTCCATAATATGCTAATTCCACACTTTCTTTGTAGCTTAATTTATCAATTTTTTCTGTATTGTCGAAAATTCGTGGGTCGGCATTTAAAATTCCGGGAACATCTTTCCAAATTGTAACAGATTTGGCATTTAAACAAAAAGCCAAAATAGAGGCAGAAAAATCGGAGCCTTCTCGTCCAAGCGAAACAGAGTTTTGTTTTTCGTCAGAAGCAATAAAACCTTGTGTAATATATACATGAGTGGTTTTGAAATTAAAAATTTTAACAATATTGTGTTCTGTTTTGTCCCAAATTATTCTACCATCTCTAAAATATCCATCGGTAATTATACTTTTTCTGATATCAATAAATTGATTTTTAATATTCTGTAAATTAAGATATTCGCTTATTATTGTTGTAGAAAGTAATTCGCCGTAAATAATAATTTTATCGTATTCGTAATCGTAATTGTGGCTTGGTGTTTCGTTTAATTTTGTTTCTAACTCGGCGATTAAACTCGTAAATTTTGTAAAAACTTGGTGTTTTTTATCAAAAAGTTCGTTAATAATCTCTAAATGAAATTGTTTTATAATGCTTAGTTTTGCTTGTAAATCTGAGTTTTGTTTAAAATAAGAATTTATTAAATCTTCAAATCTATTTGTCATTTTGCCCATTGCCGACACAACCACAACAAGTTTTTTGTCGGTATTAGATATAATGTTTGTAATGTTTGTAACGGCTTTTGCCGATTTTACTGATATTCCGCCAAATTTGAATATTAACATTTAAAATTCTTTTAAAATTAATTTATTTTTACTTCTATCAATACTTTTTCTTTCGTTTATCAATAAAAAAGTAACAAAACTGAGTTGCGAAAGTGAAAAGAGTATAGTTTTATCGATAAAAAAATATCCTGCAATTATTATTGCAAAATATGATAATGTACCGCTTAGTAATAAATATTGTTTTTTGTTGATAAAAGAAAAAATGCCCACAATAAGTATTAATGCAATGGTTATTAGTTCAATAATATTTGTTTTAATACTGTTGTAAGTTTCGGGGCTTTTGTAATATTGATGAAGAAAAAAACCTAGAAATAGCATTAAAAAACTAAGCAACCAAGTGGTTTTTCTAACAATAGGTAAATACATATATTTTACCGAAAGTGTACCTGCTTGTATAATGCTTATTAGAATTGAAAATGAAAATAATATGATAGAAATATTTGATGCTTTTTGAACAATTAATGCAGTTTCTTTAGAATTAAGTATAAATTCAAGATTTTGAAATAGAATACTTAGTAATACTATTATCAATAATGTTGAACTTAATTTATGATATTTATTGTAATATCCTATTGCGATAAAAAGTAGAATAATACTATAAATAAATATTCCGTATTTTATAAAAATCATCATTTTTTAAGTATCATCTTATAATGTAAGATATTGGCTTCAACAAATTGATTGCCAATTTTTTCAAATCCAAATTTAGTATAAAGTGGCATTGCATCAATTTGTGCGTTCAGGTATATTAATTTCGATTTATCATTAATATCGTTTAATACGTATTTAAGTATTTTAGATGCTAAGCCTTTGCCTCGGTGTTGTTTAAGCACAGCAAATCGTTCAAGTTTTATACCCTCGCTAGTTTCTCTTCTTCTTGATGTTGCAACATATTCTCCATTTAGTTTTATTATATAGTGAATTGCGATATTATCTAAACCATCAAACTCTTCGTTAATTGGGCATTTTTGTTCTCCACAAAAAACTATCTGTCTAATATTTGAAGCTTGTTTAAACAAATCTTGATTGTTGTAATCAAACTTTAGTATTTCTATTTTTTTTTCCATATTAGTTTTTAAGAATTGCATAAAAGTAAAAAAGTTGTCCATAACGAACAACTTTTTTTGAGTATATACTCAAACCACGTAGTTTTTCGGGTTTTCTACTTTTTCTTTTTCCTTTTTTATTTGTTTAATTTTATAAGCGTAACCTAGCTATGCTTATAAAATTAAACTCTAAAAAAGAAAAAATAAATCTGCATCAATTCCCGAAAAGCTAAATGGATTGAGTATGTTAACATGAGGATTATTTATAAATTGACCAAATCGGTATTGTTTATCTTGTCTTTACAAAGTTTGTAACCCTCACCATACCATGCATCAACACCCTCTTTCAAGTTGTATATTTTTTTGTAACCTCTTCGCATTAATAATGCCGAAGCTGTTAAACTTTCGTTTCCTTCGTCGCAATACACAAATATTGGTTTGTTTTTGCCATTTTTGTTTACAATTTTAAATAAATCATTAATATCTTTTGCAAACTTAGCACCTTTAATTCTACTGCGTTTATATTGTTTTGCCGTTCTCATATCAATTAAAATATAATTGTGTGCTGTATCTAAACTCATTTTAAATTGAATAGGAGAACAATCTTTAAAGAAAGTGTCTTTTGCTCTCTGAGAATACGAAACAAAATTAAAAATTAAAACTAGTGTGATTATTAAACTAAATCTCTTCATTTAAAAATAATTCTAAAATAATTTTATCGGAAGTAAACCACCCGATTTTTGACAAAAATAACACATTCTTTTTAAGAATTATTATATCTGATAGGTTTAATTTATTAACATTTGCCAACAAAAGCTTTGTGTATTTATCGCCAAATTGTTTGCTAATAAATTTAATATCAACACCTTTGCTTGTTCTTAGTCCTGTTAATAAATATTCGTTAAACTTGTCTTTTTTAGATAGATTTTCTTTTTCGTAATGTGGTTGTTTCAATTCTATACTTTCTATATATTTTTTCACATTTGCAATATTCCACATTCTTTCGTTTCCGTTATACGAGTGTGCCGACGAGCCTATGCCAAGATACTGAATATTTGCCCAATAATTTGAGTTATGCTTAGATATAAAAGCTTTTTTTGCAAAGTTTGAAATCTCGTAATGTTCAAAACCATTATTCTCAAAAAAATTGTTTAAATATAAAAATTGTTTTTCGCTGTTGATATCGGTAATTTCACTTATTTTGCGTTTTTCTATATATTTTTTAAAAACAGTTTTATCTTCAATTGTTAAATGATATGCCGAAATATGCTGAGGATTAAGCTCTAATATATTATCTGCTTCGTGTTTTAAAAAATCTAAATCGCTATCGGGCAAACCGTAAATTAAATCAAGACTTATATTATCGAAACCGATTTTTTGTGCGTTTTTTACTGCTATACTTGCTGTTTTTGCATTGTGTCGGCGATTCATTAGTTTTAGATACTCGTTGCTAAAAGACTGTATTCCAATACTTAAACGATTTACCCCAATATTTATTAAATTATGAAGATATTTTTCAGATAAATCATCGGGGTTTGCTTCTAGTGTTATTTCCGGTGTTTTTATTACCAAAAAAGTTTCCTTTATTTTTGCAATAATTCTGCTAATATCTTCGGTAGATACCGTAGAAGGTGTTCCGCCTCCAAAATAAATTGTCTCAATATTTTTATCAAAAATAAAATCTTTTTGTAAATCTATTTCTTCAATTAATGCAGAAATATAATCATCTTTATATTTATAATTTGCACTTGTGTGAAAATCGCAATAATAGCATTTTGTTTTACAAAAAGGTATGTGAATGTATATTCCTGACATATTTGTTTGCAAAGATAGTAAAGGGGAGTCCTAAAAATTAGTTTTTCAACAATATTTTCATAATTTTTCATAATTTTTTAGAATTATGAAAACCCTTATGGGAACGAAATAACAAACAATCTGCTATGTTAAAATATTATTTGAAATAACCCGTTATTACAAAAATATTTTAATTCACATCTTAATTCGTTATTTTGTTTATCGTAATAAAATAATTAATAGGTTTCCTCTATAGTTTAATTTTTATTTTATTTTTGTATAAACAAATAATTATTTTATGAAAAAACAACATTTACTATTATTAGTTAGTTTGTTTATTGGGCATTATGCCTTTGCTCAACAAGATACATTAATTGAAAAAGTATTAAATGATACTATATCAAAGCAAGAAGTGAATATACTGCCACTGTGGAATTTATCGCAATTGAACACATACAAAACAAGTGTTTTTGATATTGGAAACGGCTCTTTTTTTAACGATGGTGTTAGTATTAATAATGTTTTTTATATTGATGATATAATAATGCCTGCAAATGCGTATTTTCCAAAATTTGCAATAAAAAACTATAATATTAAAACCAATTATTTTTCGCCTAGATATAATGATACTTATAATTCTATGATAGGAATTACAACAAACTCAGATAAAGATAGTTCGTTTTTTAATATTGGGGTAAACTTAGGGCTTACAAAAGCTATGGTAAACAGTGCGGAAGTAAATTTTGATTATAATTTGCCAACAAACAAATTATTTAAAAATTGGAAACAAGCACCTGTTTTCTATTTTGCAGGTAATTTTTTTACTGCGAAAGATGCAAATCCAAGCTATATTTCAATACCTGTTGCAACAGATGAAACTTTAACTGATTTGCAAAACGAACCGTATGTTCTTAGTTCTAATATTTTTTCGCTAACATCAAGTAGCGAATATTTACAAAAAGACGATTTTACAGAAGTAAAACTAAAACAAAATGCAAATGCTAATTCAACAAATTTATATGCTAAGCTGGTTTTTCCGATTAGTAAAAATATAGATATTACACTTGGTAATTATTCTATGTTTCAAAAAGGCAAAGCATTTGTTTGGGAGAATGCTCTTTATAATTCGCAAAATAATCCTGAAGTTTTTACACGAAATATTAATACATATTTAAAATTTGAACATCAATTTATTAATGGAAAAGATTTTTCGGCAAAATACACCGCAAATATCTCATATTATTCAACTTACAAAAGACAACAAGATGAAAATCATCAAGATAATTATTGGGATTACGGATATATAGGCAAATATAAAACATACAAAATGCCAAGCTTTGAATTTACAGATACTGTTTCGGGATATCCGTCAGGGATATGGATGCAAAACGGATATATGGATACTCTTGTAACTTTTTCGGCAGGAACCGAAAATGCAGGTGCTGCAAATTACACAAATGCTGTTTATAATTTTGCAGATACATTAGCATCAGGAAATTTTATAAAAAGAAACAAAACATTATTACAACAATTTGGAGCAATTTTAAACGGACATTCTCCGAAACCAACATACGGTTTATGGAATAGTTTGGGCACACAAAACTCGTTATATTCAAAAGAAAATCTTAATGTTTACCGTTTTGATATTAATTTTGATTTCGAGTATAAAAAGCACAAACTTAATATTGGTTATATTTTTGATAAATCAAATTATAGCTATTATCAATTAGATGCAACAAGTTTATGGGTAAGAGCAAATCAGTTAGCAAACAAGCATTTGTACGAGTTAGATTACAGCAACCCAATAGTCTCAGGTGATACATTATATTATAATAGTTTGTATAACGCAGATAATCAAAGTTTTTTTGATAAAAACTTACGGCAAGCTCTCGGGTTTGCAGTTGATGGAACCGATTGGATAGATGTAGATAATTATTCTCCCGAAACATTTAAATTAGAATATTTCAGCCCTGATGAATTACTGAATGATGGTGGTTCATTAGTAAATTATGCAGGATATGATGTTTATGGAAATAAAATTTCGAGTAATGATTACTTTGGATTTTTTACAAAAAAAGATGCTAATAACGTAAATTATTTAAGAGAAATACCTGCATATCAACCATATACAATGAATCCGTATTTTAATTATAGTTTTGCACATAAATATTTTAAAATTAATGCAGGTTTAGCAATGAATTATTTTAATGCAAATCAGCCTGTGTTGTCCGACCCTTATACATTTCACAAAATAAAAACAGCAGGCGAAGCAACAGAATTTTCGCACCCAAGTAATATTGGCGACGATTATACTGTTTATGTTGATAATTATAATAATCCAATAAATGTTTTAGGCTATCGCCATAATGACCAATGGTATAATGCAAACGGTAAAGAAATTGATAATTACAAACAAATTGAGGCAGGAACAGGATTAACTCCGTATTTAGTTGATGCAGATTTCCAATACAAAAATGTAAACACAAATGCTTTTGAAATGTATAAAGCACAAACTAAGTTTTTGCCACAAATTGAGGCAACAATTTTCCCAATAAAATATATTGCTTTAAATGGTGGTTATGTTTCGCATACTAAAAATCCATCGCCTTATATTTCTATGTATAATCCTACAAATTATTTGTTTGCCGACCGCAGATGGCTTATAACAAACCCGAATTTATCACCTGAGAAAACAAGTAAATGGTTTGTCGGACTAACACACTACACCCGTTTTTATGATATAGGGTTTTCTTACTCCGAAACAAGCTTTGATAATGTTATAGTTTTTAAAGAATTTGAAGGTGTATATCCTAATAATTATGCAACATTTATAAACGATGCAGATACAACATACAAACTAAACAAAATAAATATAAAACTTAATATTTATACACCAAATCACAGTATAAATATTGGAACAAATCTTAGTTTTTATTCCGATTTAGATACGATTTTGCCATTTTTATCATCACCAGATTTTGTTGCAAACAATTATATTACAGTAAATTTAACCACAATGTTTAGAGCAGAAACCTTGCATAAAATAACAAAGCACTTAAGTGTTTCGTTAACAAATTCTATTCAAAACGGAAGATATTACATTGCTTATGATAATGCAAACGTAGAGAAAAACAAATACGATATCTCATACTTTAATTTAAAAATATCAAAATCATTTTTCTTTAAAAACAATAGTATGATAGGGATTTATATTGATATTTATAACTTATTTAACTCAAAAATAGTAAACAGTGTTTATTCTCAAACAGGTGAACCTGACGACGACGGTTATTTGTCAGACTCACATAATCAAATTAATATTAACGGCTCTGTAAATCCCGAATCATATAAATATCAATACTCTTTGTATGCAAATAACCCATATAATTATGGAATGCCAAGGATTGTTAAAATTGGTGTTAATTATAAGTTTTAGAATAAGAAGCCTTTTTGGAATTAGGGTCTGCTGAAAAGCTCTGAGGTGTATTAGATTTTTATATTTTGAAATGCAGATGTATATACATACCTCAAATTGAAGAAGATAAAAATATGAT
>CAZRWZ010000073.1:0-11530 GCA_964603745.1 uncultured Bacteroidaceae bacterium
AAAAATTACCAATTTTTTGTTGTTTTATTGGGATATTTTAAAAAAAAATTATTATCTTTGAATAATATTTAATAATTATTAACTTAAAAATTTAAAAATGATGAAAAAATTAACAATTTCTGTAGTAGCTTTATTGATATTTCAATTCAGTTTTGGACAAGCGGTAAGAGACCGTAATGTAATCCCTGTAGCAGTTAATCTAAACCAAGTACTTAGAATGACAATTTCTAATGGAGGAAACATCGAATTTACATTTAATACTATAGATCAATACAAAAATGGTATTTCTGGAGATCAAGCAGCATCTACTTCTGCAGGTACTGTTGCAGCAAACCCTATGTATGTAACCGATTTTATTGTAGCTTCATCAACAAGATGGCTAATTACTTATGGTGCAGAAGAACTAACTTTTATAGGTACAGATAATCCTGCTAACACATTAACTCTTGATAATGTAGGCTTTAGTATTGTAAACTCAGGAACTCATACATTTGAAACTGGAGGTGCTAAAGGAACAACTGCTGGAGAAGAATTATGGAGTATTCCTACAAATTCAGCTACTGAAGTTGCAGCATTACAAGCTTTTCCTATTGTGTTAATAGAAGATAATGATTCTGGTACACAAGCTAATGCAGGAGACGAAACAGACAATGCATTTCAATTAGTATGGCGTTGTGGTACTGTTGAAGCACAAGGACTTACAACTCCTATGAATGCACAAAATCTTATAGATCAAAACCCATCTCCAACACCAGACAGATATGTTGTAAATGTATTATTCGATTTATCTATAGATAATTAGAAAATAAAAAACAAAAAAGAAATTGCAAGATAAATCCTTATTTTGCAATTTTTTTTTTTGTTAAAATAAAAAAAACTAAATGAGTTGGTCTATAAAAATTGTACTACTTAGTATTTTGCTATCATTTTCTTTTAAAGGAAATGCTCAAGAGTATAATTATGCACGACTTTCAATTATATATGGAGGTGATATTCCTTTTAATTTTAAAACTATAGATAATTATAAAAATGGAATAAGGATAGATGAAGGAACAATTATTGGTATAACATTAGTTGATAGTAATCAAACAGGAGCAGACTTAGAAGGTTTCGACCTTCGTTTTAGATCGTTTAATGCCCAAGCTAATATTGAAGGAACTAACGGAAACTTACCTTTATCAACTATACAAGTTGAAGCAAATAATAATTTAGGATTGCCTGCACCGTATGCCAACTATACCGGATTACAATCTTTAAGCACAAGCTGGATTAATCTTGTTGAATATACACAAAACCCTGTAAATCCTCCAGATTTTAATAATCTAAGTTGGGCTATTCATCAAATAAAGATTTCTTACGAATGTGGTGTTGCAACAAGCTTATTAGGTGCAGAATCTGATTATTATTCTGTAGAAATTGAGATTGAATTAGTACCTACCGGACCAGGATTTTAGTTTAAGTATATTATAAATAAAATACTCGTTTAAATTGATGCCCAATTATAAAAATATTTTATAGCGAGTTTTAAATGATAACTAATGAAATATGTTTTAAACATATATTTCTTATTAATACTTTTTTTGTTGACATATAGCACTAAGCTTATGTCACAAAATACTGAACCAATAGATAGTACACTTGTTTCAGAATTGCAAGATGTGTCTTTGAATTTTGTAAAAACACATATTTCTCAAACACCTGATTCTTTATTTTTTAATGTAATTAAAATTGATAACAACAGTTCTAATACTATTAGAGGTAAGCTAACAATAACTCTACCAAGTGGATTTCAACTTATTTCACAAAATAATATGAGTATTGATATAAATGCAAATCAATCATATTATTACCCTATCAGAGCCTCTATTCCTACAGAAGTAGAAGGCGGTAAAAATTATCTTATAGTTGCCGATTTTCAAACTAAAGACAAAACTTATTCTAAAAATAATTATATAGAAATTCCGGGTCAGCGACAATGGAAAATGTATATAGAGCAAAAAAGTTTTTATGTTAGCGAATATAAGCAAATTGCAGATTTGGGCATACACCTGCAAAACAGAGGTAATACAACTGAAATGGTAAAGCTTGAATTTAAAGTAGGTCATTTTTTAGATGTTCTTGATTTAGCTGATAATCAAGATTATCTATACATAGAATTACCTCCGCATATCGATACTTTAATAAAATATCCTGTTAGGTATATTGGAAACTACGATAATAATACCGATTTTAATAATATTTGGAAAGAATCTGCTATTACCATTAAATGTTCCAATCAAATATATCAACGAACCGACCATATTTATGTTAACGAAATGGAGAGCCAGTTTGTAAATTTTAAAGACCAAAGACAAACACCTTTAAACATAGAATTGCAATTTAATAATCTGTTATCTAGTTCTCCGGCAAGATATAATGCCTCTGTTTTTGGAACAGTTTTATTTCCTAAAACAAGGGAAGTATCATATCAATTTACCGGACGTAATTTTCTTTTTATACCTTATTCAGAACAAAATTTATCTTTAGAACAAAATGGATATTATAATATACGATATTCTGACAAAACTAAATATTTAGAGATAGGAAGCCAGTTAGGTAACTATTCGTTGCACAACATATATGGCAAAGGTGTTAAAGGTGAACTTAATGTTAATAATAAAAACAAATTTAATTTTGCAATTATCAAAGGTCGTTTTAGACCAGATTATGCTGGTTCGGTAATGTATTCGAGAAAACTTGCAAGAAGCTTATCTGCCAATATTGGCTTTACATACGAAGATAATAACAGTACAAATTACGATGCCTACTCATTACAATTAGGCGGCGGATTTTCGTTTCTAAAACATCATAGCTTAGGTTTACAAATACTGCCTACTCTAACTAAGTTTAACGACCTAAATAACAACCCGTTAAATCCTCAAGATACTTCTCTAATTGGATTTTCGTATCAAGTGTTTTATGCATTAAGATACACCAAATTTAATTTTAGAATAACAAATACAAATAGTTTAAATAATTATATTACAAATAGTAATAATAATAGATGGAATGCATATGGTAACTACAAGATATCAGACAAAATAAATGCAAATTTAATTTATGATAGATCAAAAATTTTAAACACAAGGTATCCCGATCGTTTTACAAAACAAGCTAATTATAATATTAATGATGTTGGTAGATTAATTTTTGGATATGCCGCCTCCAGAAGAATATATTATATGATTGGACCAATGTATAACGGCATTTATCAACGAACATATCACCCTAACAATATCTATAATAGCCACTATAAAAATGCGTATTATGCATTAAGCTTTTCTACACGTTTTCGTTTACCTAAAAACAAATCTATTACACCTAATATTAATTTAGGGCTTTCTAATGCTTCTTTTAAAAATACAGACCCTAACTTACCACAATTAAAAGAAATAAATAATGTTAAAAGCATTCGTGTTGGTATAAATTATTATAGTAAAATATTTAGAATGAGTGCATACTATAACAATGGTTTAGCTGCTGTTTCTCAGCAACAATTATTGTATGATGGTAATTGGATTAATTCAGAATCTATTCAAATACGACCTCAAATTGAGAAATTTTTTATGAATAATACCATGAGGGTTTCATCTTATATAAATTATATATACAGAATGCCTTCGGGTCGTGAAAGTATTAATTTGAACCTAAGCCTTAGTTTTTATTTAAAACATGGTTGGTCTTTTTATGGTTCGGCAAATATTTATAGCACTAGCAGAGACGATTCAGAGTTTGGACGTATTACTAATCGTAATTTTTATGTTTTTATTGGCATAAAAAAAGCTTTTGATATTCCTCAGCCTAGAATTAAATATTACGATTATGATTTTGTATTTTTTCACGACAAAGATGGAAACAAAAAACTTGATGAAAACGAACGAGTTATCCCAAATATGATGATGAAACTCCAACAAAATAGAGATGTAGAGTATAAAAAAAGTAATTTTATAGAAGTAGATTTAGTTTCTAATGCTGATGGCGAAATATCTTATAAAAATTTACCGGAAGGACAGTATAAAGCTAGTATAGAATCTCTAGATAACCTTGAGAATTTATATATTTTAAACGGAAGAGACCAAAATATTACTGTAAACAAAGATTCGCTTTATTATATTCCTCTCACAGAGAGTTATAAAGTGATAGGGCAAATTAAACTTAAAAGAGACCCTAATAGTGGTGAGGGAAAAATTGATGTATCAAACATTAGAATTACAGCTCAATCAAAAAAAGGAGATACTTATTCTGTATTAACAGATTCTAAAGGAGGATTTATTTTAAGTATTCCGCAAGCAGGACAATATAAAGTATTTGCCAATGAAGTATTAGGCGAGAATTTTAGCTTAAAAAAATCGGAATACACAGTTGATTTTAACGGTATAAAACAAATTGTTATAGATTTTGTTTTTGTTGAAAAAGAAAGAGGAGTTAACTTTAACAATGGACAGTACGATTTTAAATCACTTCAAAAAAATCAAACAGAATAATTTTTTTTCGGAGAATTCTAAAAATTAGTTTTTCAACAATAGAAGTCAGCTTGTGTTAATACCATTTTAATAAGTGTGATAAAAATCATAAAATTACATTGATAATTCACCTATTTTTACTTGTTTTTAAGCTCAAATATTTGCATTTTTGATATTTTTATAAAGCTATGTGGTTTGAGTATATTTAAAGCTTGTCTATAAACTTAGTAAATGAAAGTGATAAAGAATAACTAAAAATATATAAATATATTGTGAAAAACTTAAACGAAATATTAGAAAAAGCAAAACAAAACAAGTCTAAAACCCTTGTAGTTGCAGCAGCAGAAGACAAACATGTATTAGAGGCAGTTAAACAAGCCGTATTAGACAATATTATAGAACTTATACTTGTAGGAGATAAAAAGAAAATATTATCTATCTCAAAAAATATTAAATTTAGTTTAAAAAATATTAAGATTATTGACGAACAAAATCCAGATATTTCTTGCACCAAATCTGTTGATTTAATTAATTCTGGTGAAGGAGATTTTTTAATGAAAGGTCTTGTTGGTACAGCAGTTTTATTAAAAGCTGTTCTCGATAAAGAAAACGGTTTACGAAAAGAAAAACTCCTATCTCATGTAGCTTTTTTTCAAACAAAATATTATCATAAACTACTGTGTATTACCGATGCAGCAATGAATATAGAGCCAGATGTTAAAGCAAAAGCAAGGATAATACAAAACGCCGTAAATGCTTGCTTAGGCTTAGGAATATCTAAACCAAAAGTATCTGCCATTGCAGCACTAGAGTTTGTTAATCCTAAAATGCAAGCAACTGTTGATGCCGCCGAGCTTAAAGCAATGAACAAAAAAGGAGAAATAAAAAACTGTATTGTTGATGGACCTTTGGCTCTTGATATATCAATATCGAAAGAAGCCGCTAAGCATAAAGCTATTAAAAGCGAAGTTGCCGGTGATGCCGATATTTTATTAATGCATGATATAAATGTAGGTAATGTCTTTTATAAATCGTTAAATTTTCTTGGTGGAGCTGTATCCGGAGCCGTTATAATGGGAGCAAAAGTACCTATTGTACTTACATCAAGAGCCGATAGCGAAGAAAGTAAGTTGTTTTCTATAGCCGTAGCAGCTGCTATGAATATTTAATAAAGACTTATCTTATACTTATAATCAATAAGTTTTTTGTAGAAATGTACTTAAGTCTATAAATAAAATAATTACTTTTGTAACTAATAAATCTTATGGAAGAAAAAAACACATATTCTGATGAAGAAATAAGGATTTTGGCAATAAATCCTGGTTCTACAACTACAAAAGTAGCTGTATATCAGAATATGAGTCCTATTTTTTTAAAAACAATAAGTCACACAAAAGAAGAATTAGATAAATTTGAAAATATTATTTCGCAGTTAGATTACAGAAAAAATATTATTTGCACAGAACTTAAAGCCGCCAAAATAAATTTAGACTTAGTAAGAGTTGTAGTTGGTAGAGGCGGATTAGTAAAACCAATAGAATCTGGTGTTTATGAAGTAAACAACGCAATGCTACACGATTTAAGAGATAGCCCACTTGGCGAACATGCCAGTAATCTTGGTGGACTTATTGCTTACAATATGTCACAATCCTTACCAAATTCACGAGCTTTTATTACAGACCCTGTAGTTGTTGATGAACTAGATGATATAGCAAGAGTTGCAGGACACCCTGCCTTTAGCCGAATATCTATTTTTCATGCACTTAATCAAAAAGCAGTATCTAGGCAACATGCAAAATCTATACTAAAAGAATACGAAAACTTAAACCTTATTGTAGCACATTTAGGTGGTGGTATTACTGTTGGAGCACATCAAAAAGGTAGAGTTATTGATGTAAATAACGGATTAGATGGCGAAGGACCTTTTTCTCCCGAAAGAAGCGGTACATTACCTGTAGGACAGCTGATTAATATGTGCTTTAGTGGTAAATACACAAAAGAAAAGATAAAAAAAATGATAAAAGGCGAAGGTGGTCTTGTAGCATATCTTGGTACAAACTCTGCCTACGATATAGAACAACGTGCAATAGATGGAAATAAAGAAGCTAAATTCTATTACGAAGCAATGGCTTATCAGGTAGCAAAATCTATAGGGTCTATGTGTCCTGTACTTAAAGGAAATGTAGAAGGTATTATAATAACAGGGGGTGTTGCTCACAGTAAATTGTTTGTGAATATGATTATTGAAAGAGTCTATCGCATAGCTCCTGTTTATGTATATCCCGGCGAGGACGAAATGCAAGCACTTGCCTCTAACGGATTAATGGCATTGCGTGGCGAAGTTGAAATTAAAGTTTATTAACCATTCCTTTAAATTTATGGTATAAATTCAAGAAACAGATGTTTCTGTTTTCCGTAAGCGTAGGGGAATAAAATATCCAAATTGGGATTAAAAAAATAAGTAATGAAAATATTAGATGGTAAAAAATTAGCAATTGAGCTAAAAGAAGAAATAGAACAAGAAGTTAAGCAAATTATATCAAAAGGAGGTAAGCCCCCACATTTAGCAGCTATTCTAGTAGGTAATGATGGTGCAAGTGAAACCTATGTTGCAAGTAAAGTAAAATCTTGTAAACAAGTAGGATTTGAGTCTTCAATGTTGCGTTTCGATGAAGATATTACCGAAAAAGAATTGCTAGAAACTGTTCATAAACTTAATAAGGACACCAAAGTTGATGGTTTTATTGTGCAATTACCTTTACCAAAACATATTAATGAAAATAAAATAATAGAGGCTATTGCTCCCGAAAAAGATGTAGATGGGTTTCATCCCGTAAATGTTGGACGAATGCTAATAGGCTTACCTGCTTTTATTTCGGCAACACCTGCCGGAATTATGGAAATGCTTAAGCGTTACAATATCGATACTCAAGGAAAACACTGCGTTGTTGTTGGTCGTAGTAATATTGTAGGTAAACCTATGAGTATTTTAATGGCACAAAAAAATGAATTTGCAAATGCAACTGTAACAATGTGTCATAGTAGAACAAAAAACATGGCTGAAATCACTCGTACAGCAGATATTCTTATTGTAGCACTTGGTTCGGCAGAATTTATAAAAGCAGATATGGTTAAAAAAGGTGCTGTTGTTATTGATGTAGGAATTACAAGAGTTAAATCAGATAAAACAAAATCTGGGTGGAAACTAAAAGGTGATGTAGATTTTGATGAAGTAGCTCCTAAATGTAGTTACATCACGCCTGTACCCGGTGGTGTAGGTCCATTAACAATTGTTTCTCTTCTTAGAAATACATTGCTTGCTAGCGAAAAAAAAATATATAAATAGTGTCTGTCTATGAAGTCAAGAGATTGAACTTTCTACACCAGACACTTGAGTTTAATCTCCGAACACTAAAATATTTAGTGTTTTAAAAATAAACCTGCTAATAGGTATGATTAACAATAGAACACTATAACAATAAACATTTTTTATTATCTTTGCATACAATCAAAAAAAGGAGATATTATTCCTAAGATTATTAAAAATATTATTATGCAAAAAGTAGAAAGATACGTTCCGAAAAACAATGTTAGAATAGTTACAGCAGCCTCTCTTTTCGATGGGCACGATGCAGCAATAAATGTAATGCGTAGAATAATTCAGGCAACAGGTGCCGAGGTTATTCATTTAGGGCATAATCGCTCTGTGCAAGAAATTGTTGACTGTGCTGTGCAAGAAGATGTTCAATCAATTGCTATTACATCATATCAAGGTGGGCATGTAGAGTTTTTCAAATATATGTACGATTTACTACAAGAACGTGGTTGTGGTCATATCAAGCTTTTTGGTGGTGGCGGTGGTGTTATTTTGCCGGAAGAAATAGAAGAACTTCAAAACTATGGTATCACCCGAATTTATTCGCCTGACGATGGTCGTGAGATGGGCTTGCAAGGTATGATTAACGATTTAGTAGAAAAATCTGACTATCCTACAGGCAAAGAAAAAATTGATTTAGAAAAAATTCAAAATAAAGATATAAACTCTATTGCAAGAGCAATTTCAAGAGCAGAAAATTTCCCTGATGAAGCAGAAAATATTGAAAAAATAAGAGAAATTGCAAACAGCAAGAAAACACCTGTTTTGGGAATTACAGGAACAGGTGGAGCAGGAAAATCATCGCTTGTAGATGAACTTGTGCGTCGCTATTTAGTTGATACCGATGATAAAACAATTGCAATTATTTCGGTTGATCCTTCAAAACGTAAGACAGGCGGTGCATTGCTTGGCGATAGAATTCGTATGAACTCGATTAACAACGAACGTGTGTATATGCGTTCTTTGGCTACAAGGCAAGCAAATCTTGCACTTTCGCATTTTGTTAAAGATGCTGTGGATATCACAAAAGCAGCAGGCTACGATTTAATTATTTTAGAAACTTCTGGTATTGGACAAAGCGATACCGAAATTGTTGATCATTCTGATGTTGCAATGTATGTTATGACACCTGAATACGGTGCTGCTACTCAGCTAGAAAAAATTGACATGCTCGATTTTGCCGATATCATTGCAATAAATAAATTCGACAAACGTGGTGCGTTAGATGCTTTGCGTGATGTGAAACGCACATATCAACGTAATCATCAACTATTTGAGCAAGAAACAGATGAGATGCCTGTTTATGGTTCGATTGCTTCGCAATATAACGACCCTGGTGTGAATGTTCTTTACAAAGAATTGATGAAAATCATCACTGATAAAACTAATGTTGATTTCATATCTCATTTAAAAATAGAAGAAGTTCCTGCCGATAAAATAAATATTATTCCATCAAATCGCACACGCTACCTATCGGAGATATCAGAAACTGTGCGTGGATATAATAAATGGGCAGAGCAACAAGCCGATATTGCCAACAAACTTTACGGATTGAGCCAATCGGCAGAATTGCTAAAAGAAAATGCAGATGTTGCAAAAGCAATAGAAGAAAAGCAAAAAGAAATTGAGCTTGATTTAGACCCTAAAAACAAGATTATACTTGATAATTGGGAAGATAAAAAGAAACAATATTCAGAAGAATATTATACTTTTAAAGTTCGTGATAAGGAAATAAAAATTATTACACACACCGAAAGTTTATCGCATTTACAGATACCAAAAATTTCTATGCCTAAGTACAAAGCTTGGGGCGAGATTTTAAAATGGAGCTTAAAAGAAAATGTTCCTGGTGAATTTCCTTATGCTGCGGGAGTATTTCCATTTAAACGCGAAGGCGAAGACCCAACTCGTATGTTTGCGGGAGAGGGTGGACCAGAGCGTACAAACAAGCGTTTTCATTATGTATCGCTTGGTATGCCTGCAAAACGCTTATCAACAGCATTTGATAGTGTAACGCTTTATGGCGAAGACCCTGCAATTCGTCCTGATATTTACGGAAAAATTGGTAACTCGGGAGTTTCTATTGCTTGTTTAGATGATGCTAAAAAACTTTATTCTGGCTTCCGTTTGTCAGACCCAATGACATCGGTATCGATGACAATTAACGGACCTGCACCAATTTTGGTTGGCTATTTTATGAATGCTGCAATCGACCAAGAGTGTGAAATCTACATAAAAGAAAATGGCTTAGAAGCTGAGATAGAGAAAAAAATCGAAGCTATCTACAAGGAAAAAGGAACTGTGCGACCTCGATATCAAGGCGACTTGCCAGAAGGAAGCGATGGTTTAGGCTTGATGCTGCTTGGTGTTACAGGCGATATGGTTTTAGCTGATGATGTATATCAGAAAATTAAGATAGAGACAATTGCAAAGGTTCGTGGAACTGTGCAAGCCGATATTCTAAAAGAAGACCAAGCACAAAATACTTGTATTTATTCTACAGATTTCTCGCTTAAATTAATGGGCGATATTCAAGAATATTTTATTGAGAACAATGTGCGAAACTTTTATTCGGTTTCAATTTCGGGATATCATATTGCCGAAGCAGGTGCAAATCCTATAACACAGTTGGCTTTGACACTGGCAAACGGTTTCACTTATGTTGAGTATTACATTTCTCGTGGTCTTGATGTAAATAAATTTGCACCAAACTTATCGTTCTTCTTCTCTAATGGATTAGATCCTGAATATGCAGTTATTGGTCGTGTTTCACGATTAATTTGGGCAAAAGCAATGAAATTAAAATACGGTGCAAATGCTCGTTCTCAAATGTTGAAATATCATATTCAAACATCAGGGCGTTCGCTACATGCACAAGAGATTGATTTTAATGATATCAGAACAACTTTGCAAGCACTTTATGCAATCTATGATAATTGTAACTCGCTGCATACAAATGCTTACGACGAGGCAATCACTACGCCAACCGAAGAAAGTGTACGTCGTGCAATGGCTATACAAATGATTATAAATCATGAGCTTGGTGAGGCGAAAAACCAAAATCCACTGCAAGGTGCATTTATTATAGAAGAATTAACAGACTTGGTAGAAGAAGCTATACTTGCCGAATTCGATAGAATTACAGAACGTGGCGGAGTGCTTGGTGCAATGGAAACAATGTATCAGCGTAGTAAGATACAAGAGGAGTCGCTGTATTACGAAACTCTTAAACATAGCGGAAAATTACCTATTATGGGTGTGAATACTTTCTTATCATCGCAAGGTTCTAAAACGGTTACACCGCAAGAGGTAATTCGTGCAACAAAAGACGAAAAGGCATATCAACTTGCAATGTTAGAGGAATTGCATAATACTTATTCTGAAAAAGCTAAGGAAGCTCTAATTGAACTTAAGCAATCGGCTAGAGATAATAAAAATGTATTTGAAGTATTAATGAATGCTACAAAATATTGCTCTATCGGACAGATTACTCAATCGCTCTTTAATGTGGGTGGGCAGTATCGTAGGAATATGTAAAAATAGTTTATAATTAATAGTGTATAATTAACAATACCTTCTTATATCTAAAATTAGCATAAAAAAAGCTTCTAACACTGGTTAGAAGCTTTTTAAGTTTGTTGTCCTACAAGGA
>CAZRWZ010000074.1:0-11516 GCA_964603745.1 uncultured Bacteroidaceae bacterium
ATAAAAATAGTTTGTCTTTCTAAACCACATCTACCAATTAATCCTTCGCCCCATTGTATCTCTTTTTGCAAATATTTTTTTCTGTTGTAAGCATAACAGGCTTCTAAATTAAAAGTTACGTCGTCGTTTGATTTGTCTTCGTCTTCAACATTATTTAACAGAAAAAAACCGCCTTGATTGGCTTCTAAATAATTAACTAAATTACTTATTATAGAGTATGTTAAAGACTCCATATCATCATTATCTTGACGTAATATTTCTCCAAATTTGGCTAAACCTTGTGTTGTCCAATTTCTTTGAGCATCTTCTTTTTTTCTTTTTTCGTCTTCTATTCTTGCATTAACAAGGTTTTTACGCATTTCTATTAAAGATGTGCCTAATTCATCTTCATCGCTTAGGGCATTAAAATCAACATCTAAATTTCCTTTTCCTACTTCTAATGAAAAATTCTTGACATTAGTAAATGTTTCTATTAATACATTTGTTGATTTTGTAATCTCCCCTATTTCGTTATTACTTTTAACTTTAATGGTTTTAGGAAAAACACCTTTACTTAATTTGTTTATTATCTCTTGAATAGTTTTTATTGGTTTAATTATTATATTTTTGATGTATATAGTTAATACTGTGTACATTACCAAAAAGGCTATAAATAGTAATAATAATTGTAAAACTAAATTACCGTACATTTCTTTTCTTAACAATGCAATTTCTTCGTTTATATCGTCCATATACATACCCGAACCAATTATCCAATTCCATTTATCAAATATTTTTACATAAGATATTTTTGGTTGGTCTAGTTTAATGCTTCCTTCAATTGGTTTATCCCAAATATAATTTACAAAACCGTCTCCTTCTTTATTACAAACCTCTACCATTGCCTGAAATAGATTTTGCTGTTTGTCCATTGCACAATTATATTTAGAATTATCTAAAACTGTATTGTTTAACTGAGGACTTGTTGCATGCATTATCATTGTTGGGTATGGTAATGTGTTGTCGTTAATCCAGAAATAGCCTGTTCCTTTATTATATCGCATATTACTTATTACATCTAAACATTCGTTTTTAATATTTGTTTCAATATCATCAATATATGCACCTGTACCTATAACCCAATTGTATGGTTTAAACATTTTAACATATGAAAGTTTTGGCTGCGACTGTTTAACTCCTTCGTTTGTTGGTTTATCCCATAAATAATTAACATACCCACTTCCTTTGGCATTACATACTTCTACCATTGCTTGAAATAGGTTTTGATTTTTTCCCATTGCACAGTTAAATTTAGGATTATTTAATGCTTTACCATCTAATTGTGGACTGTTAGGATGCATTATCATTGTTGGGTAAGGTAATGTATTATCATTTATCCAAAAATATTCTTTATTTTTTCCTTTATAATTTTTAACAAATTGCTTTATTTTATTTTTTAAGTCATCTTCACTTAAAATATTTTTATTTTGATTATAATACGTATTTAATAAACTTAGTAAAATATCGGTTGATTGCTCAAGTTTATCGCCAACTCTTAGTTTTATTTCTTTATTACTTTTTGATTTTTCGTAACTAGCCTCTATTGTTTTGTATGCTATATTAACAAAACTCTTTAATTCAGATTTTTTTACTTCTATTAATTTTTCTTTTCTTATGTTTAAATCTTTTTCGGTTTTAATTATCTTAAATGTTGATACTACCACAAATATAAAAAATGATGTTAATAAAATAATTAACATTATAGCTTTCCCAATACTGTTATTTTTTAATAGCTTATTTTTCATTATAATTCTAATTTTAAATGAATATTGTTATTTGTAACTTAATAATTAAATATTTGTTAATTTTTTATAAAAATAAATAAAATAAAATAAAATAACGCATAAATTAATGATTTCTTTACCTTGATATCTGCAAGTTTAGTTTTATAATACTTATAATCAAGGCTTCACTAATTGAATTAAGATGAAGTCGATTAATGTTTAGTATCTACTAAAAAAACAGTAAATAAGATGGTATTCAGTGCATTATAAAAAAAACAGTTGTTATTTGTTGTGTATACATTTACTTAGAGCTTGGCTATAAAGCAGAGTATCTGTCTTGTAAAAAACATAAGAATTGCCAAGCTCACTATATTTTATTAGCAAGCTTGGCATAAAACATTACTTCTCAATTCTAATACGAGCGTCAACAGCAACAACTTTGTCTTTGCTACCTAATAGAGGATTTAAATCCATTTCAAAAATTTCGGGAGCAACACTTACAAGAGCTGATACACGTTGAACAATTTCGGCAAACATATTTTCGTTTACACCTTCTTGTCCTCTAGCACCTTTTATAATTCCATACGAATTAAGTTTTTGTATCATATTATGAGTTTCCTCAATAGAAAGAGGTGCTAAACCTGCCTGAACATCTTCAAGAACTTCTATAAAAATACCACCCAACCCGCAAAGTACCATATGACCAAATTTATCTTCGCGTTTTGCTCCAACAAATAGCTCTGTTCCCGAAAGCATAGGTTGAATTAAGATTGCCGTAGTGTCTTTTATTTGCATCATTCTTTCAAATTCTGCAGCAACAGTTTCGTTATCTTTTACATTAAGAACAACTCCACCAACATCAGATTTATGAACAGGTCCAACAACTTTCATTACAACAGGTAAACCAAGTGCATTTGCTCTTTCAATAGCTTCTTCTTTAGAACTAACAACAGCTTCTCCGGCTCTATTTATTCCTGCAGCATCAAGTAATTCAACAACTTTTTCAGGTTCTAAATATCCGTTTTCTGCATTATCAATTACTTCTCGTATTTTAGTATTATTGATAGTTGGTAATTCAATATTTTCTTCAACAGGCTTATTGTTAAAATAAACTTTTGCAAGAGCTTCGCCAAATACTACTTCGTCGGGGAAGTTTATTCTACCTTTTCCTAAAAAGTGTTTAATTTCATCGGCAACATTTACAACCGATGGTAATACAGGGTAAATAGGCTTTTTACTGTTTTTCATTTTCTCATCGAGTAAATCGTAAACATCGTAAACAGGAAATAATCCTGGACTACCAAAAATAACAACCATTGCGTCAATATTATCAAACTCGTTGTTTACAGCATCAATAATATCGCCTAATTGCTCGGCTGTTCCTGTAGCTAGAAAATCTATAGGGTTTGCCACCGACGAACCTGGAAATAATTTTTCTAACAAAGCATTGGCATTTGCTCCTTCAATATGCGGAACATCGAGCCCGTTATTTGATAAGGCATCGGTAAGCATTACTGCCGGTCCGCCTGCATGAGTAATAATAGCAATATTTTTACCAGTTAATTCTGGGTGCATAAACACAGAGGCAACTGTTGTTAATTCTTCACGAGAATGACAACGAACAATACCTGCTTTTTTAAATAAAGCATTTACTGCAACATCGGGACTTGCTAAAGCTCCTGTATGTGAACTTGCTGCACGACTTCCTGCTTCGGAACTTCCTGATTTTACGGCTGCAATTTTACAACCTTTTCTTATTAATGATGATGCGTGTTTTAATAACTTTTCGGGTTTATCAACATTCTCTATATAAAGTAATTTTACTTTCGATGATGTTTCTGCGTTAAAAGTTTCATCAAGATACTCGAGAACTTCTTCTACTCCTAATTGGGCTGAGTTTCCAACAGAATAAACAGAATTAAATGTTAATCCTTTTGGTACTCCACTTTCCATAATAAACACTGCAGTAGCACCCGAGCCAGAAATAAAATCAACTCCTTTAGGGTCTAAACTTGGTATTGGTGTAGTGAAAACTCCATTGTAATTTGTATTTAACAAACCTATACAGTTTGGCCCAATTAACGAACCTTCGTATTTATTAATTTGCTCAACTATTTTATTTTCAAGGGCTGCTCCTTCTTCGCTTTCCTCAGAAAAACCGGCGGAAAGAATAATAAATCCTTTAGTTTTCTTTTGCTCTGTTAAAGTTTTAACAGTATCTGGAATATATTTTGCGGCAATAGCCATTATTGCTAAATCTACTTCTGGTAATTCTTCAACGGTATGATTTACTTTTAATCCTTGTATTTCATCTTTTTTTGGATTTACAACATATAAATCACCGTTAAAATTACCATCAATTAAATTTTTCAACACCTTTCCTCCTGGTGCATTAATGTTATCTGTTCCGCCAACTACAACTATGCTTTTTGGCGATATTAATTCTTTTGATATCATATTATTATAATTTTGAGTTTTGAATCATGAATTTTGAATTTTGAATTAAAGTTTTTCAATTCAAAATTCAACATTCAAAATTAAGAATTCATTAAAGTCTTTCCAATTCAACAGTAAAATGTCTCATAATAGGAGCTTCTTTTAAAATTTTAACACCACGTTTAAGGTCATTTCTTCTATCAAAAACATTTTTACAAGCAGCTGCAATAACGTCCATATGGTTGTTAGTGTATGTTCTGCGAGGAATAGCTAAACGAACAAATTCTAATCCGCCAAAGCGATTTTCTCTTGTAACTGGGTCTCTGTCGGCTAAAATTGCTCCAATTTCAACGCCACGAATACCGGCTTCTAAATAAAGTTCTAAAGCTAAAGTTTGTGCAGGAAATTCTTCTTTTGGTAAATTTGGTAAAAGTTTTGCGGCATCAATAAACACTGCATGTCCACCAATAGGTCTTTGTACAGGAATTCCCCATTCTATTAGTTTATTACCAAGATATTCAACTTGTTTAATTCTACTTTCAAGAGTTTCAAATTCTGTTCCTTCATCAAGTCCTTGAGCTAAAGCATTCATATCTCTACCGCTCATACCTCCGTAGGTTAAAAATCCTTCAAACATAATATTAAACACAGCTGCTTTATCAAATAATTCTTTGCTACGCATAGCTATAAAGCCACCCATATTTACAATAGCATCTTTCTTGCTACTCATTGTCATTGTATCTGAGTAAGAATACATTTCGGTAACAATTTCTTTAATTGTTTTATTTTCGTAGCCTTTTTCACGAGTTTTTATAAAGTATGCATTTTCGGCAAAACGAGCCGAATCAACAACTACCATAACTCCTTTTTTCTGTGCAAACTCATATACTTCTCGCATATTTTGCATAGAAACCGGCTGTCCGCCAGATGTGTTGTTTGTTATAGTAACTACAATAAATTTTATTTTACTTGCATTGTTTTCTGCAAAAACTTTTTCAAGCTTATTGATGTCTAAATTCCCTTTAAAATCGTACTCTAACTGAGTGTCGAAAGCCTCGTCAATAGTGCAATCAACAGCTTTTGCTTTTCTAAATTCGATATGTCCTTTAGTAGTGTCGAAATGCGAATTTCCGGGAACAATATCTCCTTCTTCTACCAAAACCGAAAACAGTACATTTTCGGCAGCACGACCTTGATGTGTTGGTATAAAATGCTCAAATCCTAAAATGTTTTTTATTGCATTTTTTAAGTTATAATATGATGATGCTCCTGCATAAGATTCATCACCAAGCATCATTGCAGCCCATTGCTGCTCACTCATTGCTCCTGTTCCCGAATCGGTAAGCAAATCAATAAAAACTTGCTCCGATTTTAAGTTAAACAAATTGTTTTTTGCTTCTTTAATCCACTTTTCTCGTTGCTCTCTTGTACTTCTTTTTATGGGAGCAATCATTTTTATTCTATACGATTCTGCGAATGGTAATTCCATTATATTTTAATTTTTAAAGTTTGTAAAGTTGAAAGTTTGCAAAGTTCTTAATAAAAAATTGAGGACGAACTTTACAAAAAAGAAAATTCCTCTTTTATATTTAATACGCAAACTTATCTCTGCGTTTAATATTCAAGTATTTATTATATATAGTTAGTTTTGTGACCATCTTTTTATAATATGTTTCAAATTTAAGCATTTTAAAAACAATGTACAAATTACAATTAATAATACTTATTATAACAAAGAAATAACATTCAATTTTATTAAATATATCCTTTGTTACAATTATTATTTTTATTAATATTGGAAATAAAAATGTATAATGACAGAAAAAGAAGAAAAATATATTAAGATTTGGAAGAATAATATTGAAAAAGGAAAAATTCAATATATTATTAAAACAACCATAATTTGGGCTTTCTTCGTAACTTTATTAACTCCGTTTTTCAAGTTTTTAATTGATTTTGATTTATCAAAAGAAAAACTTATTGAAGCTTATGAAATAAAACATCTGTTAATTCAATTTGTTGTTTTTTTGGTTGCAGGAATATTGTTTAGCTTTGTAATGTGGAAAACGAATGTAAAAAAATATAAGCAATTAATTTAGAAAAATGAACAATCAAGATACTACCATAAATATTTTTGATAAAAATACTCCCAAAGACAAAAGAAGATATGTTATTAAACTTGCAATACTTTGGTCTATTTTGATGTATATCGCAACTATTCTATTTCAATGTTTGATTGTTTCTAATTTTTCTACAAAAAATATTTTTTCACAACTAAGTTGGATAAAAACACCTTTTATGATTTATTTGCATTTAATGACAGGATATTTAATTGCAATATATTTATGGAAAAGGAAACAAAAATTATTAAACAAAAATTAATGCATAATATATTAAATCAAGAAATAAAATTTTTACCAAGTGTTGGTCCAAAACGTGCCGAGCTTTTAAACACCGAACTCGGTATTTTTACTTTCGAAGATTTATTGCATTACTATCCTTATAAATATATTGATAAATCTAAGTTTTACAAAATAAACGAGATTACAAATGAACTTGCCTATATTCAGGTAAAAGGTAAGTTTATTAATTTTAAAGAAAGCGGTCAGAAATTTAAAAAGCGTTTAAATTCTACTTTTTCTGATGGCACAGGAACACTTGATTTAGTTTGGTTTAAAGGAACAAAATGGGTTTTAGATACTGTAAATATCGACAAAGAATATATAATCTTTGGCAAGCCAAAACTTTTTAACGGAAAATACAGCATAACCCACCCCGAGTTTGAAGAAGTAGAAAAATACGAAAGCAAAATAAATTCGGCATTAGAACCAGCTTACCACACAAGCGAAAAAATGAAAAATAAGTTTTTGAATTCAAAAGCAATTCTTAAACTTCAACAAAATTTATTTAAAGAAATTTATAATCAAATATCAGATACTTTACCCGATTGGTTTACAAAAAAGTATAATCTGTTGAATTTAAAAGAAGCATTAATAAACATTCATTTTCCTAAAAATACAGAAACACTTAAAAAAGCAAGCTACCGTTTAAAATTTGAAGAACTTTTTTACATTCAACTAAAACTATTGCGTTTAAAACAAGTTAGAATCAATAAATTCAAAAGTTTTATTTTTGATAAAGTTGGTGATAGTTTTAATAATTTTTACAAAAACAATTTGCCTTTTGAACTTACAAATGCACAAAAAAGAGTAATAAAAGAAATTCGTGCAGATTTTGCCAAAGGCACACAAATGAATCGTCTTTTGCAAGGCGACGTTGGTAGCGGAAAAACTCTTGTAGCACTTATGACAGCTCTAATTGCCATTGATAACGGATATCAAGCCGCAATTATGGCACCAACCGAAATACTTGCAAAACAGCATTTTGCTTCAATACAAAAAATGCTAGAAGGACTTGGACTTAAAATTGCACTTTTAACAGGCTCATCAAAAACAAAAGAACGCCGCGAGTTACACACAAAACTCGAAACTGGTGAGATAAATATTTTGATTGGCACACACGCATTAATAGAAGATAAAGTTAAATTTAAAAATCTTGGGTATGTTGTAATTGACGAGCAACACCGTTTTGGCGTGGCACAACGAGCAAAAATGTGGAAGAAAAACACAAAACCACCTCACGTTTTAGTTATGACAGCTACACCAATTCCTCGCACACTTGCACTAACACTTTATGGCGATTTAGATGTATCGGTTATTGATGAATTACCACCAGGCAGAAAGCAAATAAAAACTGTACATCGCTACGATAGTCAGCGTTTACGAGTTTTTCAATTTATAAAAGAAGAAGTTGCAAAAGGACGACAAATTTACATTGTTTATCCGCTAATAAAAGAAAGCGAAACAATGGATTTTAAAGACCTTGAAGATGGCTTAGAAAGTATCAGCCGTGCATTTCCGCCACCCGATTATGCAATTAGCGTTGTTCACGGGCAAATGAAAGCCGAAGAAAAAGAAAAATCGATGCAATATTTTGTAAAAGGTATCACAAATATAATGATTGCCACAACAGTTATAGAAGTAGGTGTTGATGTACCTAACGCTTCGGTAATGATAATTGAAAGTGCCGAACGCTTTGGCTTATCTCAACTTCATCAACTACGTGGCAGAGTAGGACGAGGAGCAGAACAATCATACTGCGTACTTATGACATCGCACAAACTAACAAATGAAGGCAAAATAAGAATAAAAACTATGGTAGAAAGCACCGATGGATTTAAAATATCAGAAGTAGATTTAAAACTTCGTGGTCCGGGAGCAATGGACGGAACACAACAAAGCGGAATGCCAATGGAACTTAAAATTGCAAATCTTGCAAGCGATGGACAAATATTAACTTATGCAAGAAATGTTGCTTCGGATATTTTGCATGAAGATAAAAATTTACAACACGAAAAAAACCATATAATTAACACAAAATTACAAGAATTAAATAAAAGCAAATTTAATTGGAGTATAATATCTTGATATATAACAAAATATATACATTTAATTAAAGTATTACTTTTTTCAACTCCTAAAATATCGGATAATTTACGGAGTGAGCTTCCTAAAATATCCGATAATTTACGGAATTACTTTCCTAAAATATCCATTTTTCAAAATAATTTATTATATTTGCAATGATAAAAAATATAATATGAGGTTCAGATATCTATATAAACAATTAGAAAATCATCTTGCAAAAAAGACTTATACAATAATTACAGGTGCTAGACAAGTAGGAAAAACATCTTTACTTAAACAACTATACCTATACCTAAAAAAACGAAATGAAATTGCAGTAATACTAAACTTAGAAGACACAAAACTATTATCAAACTTAAATTATGACGTAAAATCAGTATTTAAACACGTTCCTATATCACCAAAAAAAATATTAGACGGAAAAACAAACAAAAGAATTTACCTATTAATAGATGAAATACAATACCTAAACGACCCTTCTAATTTTTTAAAATATTTATACGACGAATACGAATACAATGTAAAAATAATAGCAACAGGAAGCAGTGCATTTTATATCGATCATAAATTTAAAGATTCACTAGCCGGAAGAAAAAGAATTTTTCAATTATACCCATTATCGTTTAACGAATTTATGGAATTTAAAAACTACGAAGAAGCAAAAGACGATTTAACACATATGGTAATGGAACCATCATATGTTTCTCAGTATGGTACAAATATCAACTCTTTGTTTTACGAATACCTAACATATGGTGGATATCCGGCGGTTATTTTAGAAGATGACATAGAAAATAAAAAATGGATTTTAAGAGAATTGAGAACATCATATCTAAAAAAAGACATAACAGATGCAGGAATAGAAAAAGAAGTAGTGTTTTTTAAACTAATACAATTATTAGCAGACCAAACAGGCAACTTAGTAAATGGAAACGAATTATCAAACACACTAGATACTGATAATAAAACCATAAACAAATATCTTTACATTTTAGAAAAAAGTTTTCATATAGATTTATTAAAACCATTTTATGGAAATCTGAGAAAAGAATTAATTAAAATGCCAAAAGTATATTTTAATGATATAGGCATGCGAAACGCATTACTTAATAGATTTGAAAATCCACATTACCGTATGGACAAAGGTATGTTGTTCGAAAATTTTGTTTATAATCAACTAAGAATTAAATACGAACAAGAGCAAATAAAATATTGGCGTACAGTTGACGGAAAAGAAGTGGATTTTGTTATAGAAGAATCTTACAAACAAGGTATTGCAATGGAAATAAAGTGGAATTGCAAACAATTTAAATCAAAAAAATATAAAAAGTTTGAAGAAACTTATCCAAATTATCCGCTAAAATGTATCGATTCCGATAATATGGAAATTCGAGCACATTAAATAAAGATAAAAGTTTTTATTAACTTTTATCTTTATAATTCTTATTTTTACACAAAAATTATTTTAATATGAATTATATTTTATTCGACGATAATAGAAGAAACGATCTTCTGCCTTTCACGTTTACTGCACCTATTGCAGAAATCAGATGTGGAATTTTGACAATGCAAGAAAAATGGGAGAAATATTTAAACAAAGAAATATCTCATTTAACCGAAGATTATTTATCAAAGAAATTTGTTTTAAAAATTTTAGGTGAAAATATTTTAATTAATTCGTCGGTTTTTCCGAATAAAGATTTGCTAAATGCGATTTATAATTTGAATGATAACGAGCAATTAGTACAAGAAAATATTGTTATTGCAATAAAAAGCACAGAGCAAAATATCACAAAAGAATTTATTTATAATAATAATTATAAGCAAATTGAATACAATATTGATATAAAAAAAATAAACAATACTTGGGATATTTTTAGTTTTAATGATTTTGCTATTCGAGATGATTTTAAGCTCATTACAAACGAAAGAACATCGCAAGAAATTAGCAAAACAAATAATATTTTAGGCAAAGAAAATATCTTTGTAGAAGAAGGAGCAAAAATTGAATTTGCCACATTAAATGCCGAAACAGGACCAATTTACATTGGCAAAGACGCAGAAATAATGGAAAATGCTGCAATTCGCGGACCGTTTGCAATTTGCGAACATTCAACAGTAAAACTTTTGGCAAAAATTTACGGACCAACAACAATAGGACCACATTCAAAAGTAGGTGGCGAACTAAATAATGTTGTAATTTTTGGTTATTCTAACAAAGCCCACGATGGTTTTCTTGGTAACTCGGTGATTGGTCGTTGGTGTAATTTAGGTGCAGATACAAACAATTCTAATTTAAAAAACAATTACGTAAATGTTCGTTTGTGGAATTACAATACCGAAAATTTTGCTAAAACAGAATTACAATTCTGTGGATTAATGTTTGGCGACCACTCTAAATCAGCCATTAACACAATGTTTAACACAGGAACAGTTGTTGGTGTTTTTGCAAATATCTTTGGCTCAGGATTTCCTCGTAATTTTGTTGCATCGTTTTCTTGGGGCGGTGCTCATGGCATGACAGAATACGGAATAAAAAAAGCTTTTGAAGTTGCAGAAAAAGTTATGGCTCGCAGAAATATTGAATTTGACGATATAGAAAAAAATATTTTAACAAAGGTTTTTGAGCTAACAGCAAAATATAGATGTTAGATTTAAGACCTTAGATATTAGATTTGAGACCTTAGATATTAGATTTGAGACCTTAGACAATTAACCATTTAACAATATAGCAATTTAACAATATAGCAATTTAACAGTAGAACAATTTAACAATAGAACAATTTAACAATAGAAAATATGAAACCAGTAGTAAGTATAATAATGGGAA
>CAZRWZ010000075.1:0-11447 GCA_964603745.1 uncultured Bacteroidaceae bacterium
TTTTTTTAATAACACCTAACAAAATAAACAGAATCGGGATATTGTTTTCTAAAATCACTTTCCATTAGTTTTCTGTTTGCTTCACTTCCGCTGCAATCATCATTAAAATCTACTAAATTATCGTAGAGTTTTGCTTCGCAAGTGTAACAATCTTTTTTGCAAGAACTTGTTGCAATACTAAACACAGATAATATAAATATTATTTTTACTAAGGATTTCATAAATGTTATTTTATTTCTTTCATTATATTTTCTAACTTGTTATATGTTGATTTGCTAACTTTGGTAAGAGGCAATCGTAAATTATTTTCAATTAAACCTTTAATTTGCAATGCTGCTTTTATTCCTGCCGGATTACCTTCAGAAAAAATACAGTTTGTAAAATTTATTAAATTATAATGAGCTTCTCTTGCTTTTTTCATATTTCCTTTTAATGTATTTGATACGATATCAGACATTTGCAAAGGATAAGCGTTTGCTGTAACAGAAATTACTCCGCTCATTCCAATAGCAAGAAGTGGTAATGTTAAAGCATCATCGCCAGATATTACTGCAAAATCTTCGGGTTTAGATTTTATTATTTCCATTATTTGCTCAAAATTTGCCGATGCTTCTTTTACAGCAACAATATTTTCTACATCATTAGCTAATTTAATAACAGTTTCTGCCGAAATATTACCGCCTGTTCTACCAGGAACATTATATAAAATAACATCAACAGGGCAAGCCGTTGCAACATCTTTATAATGACGATATAAACCTTTCTGACTTGGTTTGTTGTAATATGGGCTAACAGATAAAAGCCCCGCAATTCCATCAAAATCTTGTGACTTAATATTATTTACAACTTCTTGTGTGTTGTTACCTCCTATGCCTATTACTATTGGAATTTTATTTTTTACTTCTTCTTTAATTATATTAATAACAGCTTGTTTTTCGTCTTTGTTTAGTGTAACAGATTCTCCTGTTGTACCAAGAACTACAAAATAATCAATTTTGCCTTTTAAAAGATATTTTACAAGTTTAATAAGTGCATTAAAATCGATACTTCCATCTTTTCTAAATGGTGTAATAATTGCTACTCCTGTTCCCGAAAATTTGTGTTTCATATTTTATTTTTTGTTTAGGTTTTCTATATAATGGCGTATTTGTGCAATTAAAAAATCGTGTGTTGGATTTTTGCCTACATCAATCATAAAATCATATTCGCCTTTTTCCGATGTAAATCTACCAACCTTAAATTTAGATAAAGACATAGCTGCAATATATTCTAAAGGAAAATCGTTTGTTAATGATAAATCTATAAGTAAATCGAATTTTTGTTTAATAAAGCTGTTAACATTTTCGTTTTTGGGTTTGCCATACCAGTTTATATTTTTTCTTGAAAAGAATTTAAATTGTACGGTTTCTCTATAAAAATCTTTCACTTCTTTAGAATCTACAAATCCAATGGCAATAACATTTATATTTTTAGTTTTCAGAAAATCTATAAATTTTTTTGCTTTTTCGTATGTTTCTTGCGACGATGCATTAAAAACAATACCACAAGTTTTTGCGGTATCAAAATTAAAAACACCTCGTTCTCGTTTTATCTTTTTTTTCTTTCTTGATAAAACAATATGACCATATTTATATTTTAATGAATTAAACATATTTTTTGAAACTAATTATTCAGTTCAAATAAACCTTGTTTTATTACTTTTTTCAGACCTTCTTCTATACTTATCTGTTTTTTTGTGCAAATTTTTCTCATTTTAGATAAGTCGGGCTGACGACGAGGCATATCTCCCTCTTCTAATTTTGGCAAAAATACAATTTTAGATTTAGAGTTTGTTAATTTTATTATCAACTCAGCTAATTCTAATATAGTAATTTCAATATCGTTACCTACATTAAAAACATCGTTTATAAACTCGTTGTTATAAAAAGCATTTACGCAAGCCTCTACATTATCATCTATATAACAAAAAGTACGTGTTTGTTTACCATCGCCATAAATTGTAATGTCTTTGTTATTAAATGCAGCATATAAAAATTTACTAATTACAAAATTCTTACTTTGCTTTGTACCGTAGGTGTTAAAATATCTAAAAATAGTGTATTCTAATCCATATTCCTTTTGATATGAACGCAAAAAAGCTTCGCCAGCATTTTTTACAATAGCATACGGCAGTTTAGAGTTTAAGGGGGTAGTGTCTTCATTTTGAGGTAATTCTACCGGTTCTCCGTAAACTTCTGATGAAGATGAAAAATATACTCTTTTTACACTTGTGTTTTTAGAAAGTTCCATAATATTTTTAAATCCTTTTAGGTCATCTAATACACTAATAGGGTATTCTAAAGTTCTTTCTACACCAACCAATGCTGCTAAATGAAAAACATAATCGAAATGAAATCCTGTCATTATTTCCGAAAGTTCATCTCTTTTATTTACGTCAGCTTTAATAAATTTTAGGTTATTAAATTTAGATTTAGGTATTTTATTAATATCTCCGGTTAAAAGATTATCAACTATTACAATATAATCTTCTTCTTTTTTAATTAGTTTTTCAACTATTGCACTGCCAATAAATCCGGCACCTCCGGTTACTAAAATTCTACTCATCGGTTTTTTTAGGTGTTTCTATTTTTAAATCATCAAGTTCTATATCCTCTTCTTCGTCGAAAATACTCAATAAAGGTTCTTTAAACGCTTTTGTTGTGATGTGTTTTTCTAAAGTTAAAAGTAATGATGGTAATAACCAAAGATTTGCTAACATAGCTGTTAGTAGTGTAAACGACACTAATAAGCCAAGTGCAATTGTTCCGCCAAAGCTTGATGTTACAAATATTCCAAATCCAAAGAAAAGAACTATTGATGTATAAATCATACTTATACCTGTTTCTTTTAATGCAAGAATAACAGATTTTTTTATATCCCAATTTGTTGCAATCAATTCTTGGCGATATTTTGCCAAATAATGTATTGTATCGTCAACCGAAATACCAAAAGCAATACTAAAAACTAATACTGTTGATGGTTTTATCGGAATACCAAAATACCCCATCATACCGGCTGTTAATAATAATGGCAACAGATTTGGTATTAGCGATATAACAACCATTCTTGCAGAAGAAAACATCATTGCCATAAATATTGCGATTAATATAATAGCTAAACTTAAACTTATAAATAAGTTATTTATTAAGTATTGAGTTCCTTTAAAAAACACTATACTTGTTCCTGTTATAGTATAAGAATATTTTTTTGCAGGAAAAATACTATCAATATCTGCCGAAAGTTCTTTTACTAATTCTTTCATTCCGTTTGTTCCTATATCTTTCACTTTTGTGCTTATTCGCAATTCTTGTGCTGTGGAATCTACAAACGAATGTAAAAACATTGTGTTGTCACCTTTGCTGTTTTTCAGATAAGGATATAAAAACATTTTTTCGTTCTTGTTAGGAAGTTTATAAAACTTCTCATCGCCATTATAAAACGATTGTTTTACGAATTTCATTCCATCGGCAATAGAAACAGATTTTGATAAAACATCGTATTGGCTCAACTTATTTTGTAATTTATCAACTCTTTTTAGAGTAGCTGATTTGTAGCTGCCTTTTTTCTTTTTTGTATTGATAAGAATTTCTAAAGGCATTAAACCTTTAAAATTTGCTTCAAAATATTTTAAATCGGTATAAACAGGGTCGTCAAGCGGAATATCATCAACCATATAACCCGAAGTTTTTATTAAACTTGCTCCATAAATACCTATTACTACTAATGCTATTGTGATTCCAAAAATAAGTTTTCTGTGAGTTTTTGTAGAACAGATTAAAAAATCTACAAGCTTGTTTATGTATTTAGAATCTAAATGTTTTGTGTGTTTTGTTTTCGGATTTGAAAGAAAACTATATGCAATAGGTATAATTGTTAGCGACAAAACAAACAACACAAATATATTTATTGTTGCAATTATTCCGAATTGTTTAAGAATTTCGCTGTTGGTTGTTATAAAAGTAGCAAATCCGGCTGCGGTAGTTAAATTGGTTAAAAAAATTGCACTTCCTGTTTTTTGAATAACTCGTTGTATTGATTTTATTTTATTGCCGTGAATTTTAAACTCAGAAAAGTATTTATTTAACAAGAAAATGGAGTTCGGAATACCTATTACGATAATTAAAGGTGGAATCATTCCTGTTAAAATAGTTATTTTATAGTCTAAAATACCCATTGTGCCAATTACCCAAACCACAGTAATTCCTACAACTACCATCGAAAACAACACAACCTTAAACGAGCGGAAAAATAAATAAAGTATTATCATAGAGATAAGTGCAGCTAAAAATATAAACATATTTAGCTCCGACTTTATTTTTTTTGATATTTCTGTTCTTATATATGGTAAACCTGATAATTTTGGTTTAATATTGTGTTCAAGAGCAAATTTTTCGACCATATCTTTAATACTGTCAACTACTTCTACTCTTACCTCATCGTTTAAAATTTCTTTAGTTATTGATATTGCAAAAAGATAAACCTTTGATGTATCATTAAAAAATACATTTTTATATAATGGATAGTGGTCTTCTATTGTTTTTAAACTGTCTAATTGCTTTTGGCTTGAAATACTGTCGGGAAAAATTTGTTCTGCTACAAATGCTTTGTTAACAGTGTCACGAGTAAGTTTTACAAGATTTGCAAGAGAAACAACATCTTTTACTCCGTTAATTTTTTTAATGCTTTTTGTTAATTTTATTAAATCGTTAATCTTATCTTTTTCGTAAAACGAACTATCCTGAAACCCAACTACAAAGATATTTGCTTCTTCGCCATAAATAGATTTAAAACGCTGATATTCAACATAAGATGTGTCGTTATCTGGTAGCAAACGAGCATATTCGTAAGACATCTTTACATTACGCCCCTCGTATGCCATAAATAAGGTTAATATAGCTATAATAACAAGTATTAAAGCTCTATTCCTTAGTACTAAACCGGCAATTTTTGTCCACATTAAACTTACTTTTTTTTTAAACGGACTGCTAAATTAACACAATTGACACTCTAAAACAAAAACAATGTAATAAAACTGCATATTTCTGGTTAAATGCCTAAAAACATAAGAAAATATTTTGTTAAGCTATAATTGTTCACTACAATTGCTAAAAATTAAATTTTAATAAATATGAAACGAATTGCAATACCAAATGCTAATAATGTATTAAGTGCACATTTTGGAGGTGCTGAGTTTTTCAATATCTTTATAATTAAAGATAATAAAATTGTTGACGAAGAATTTTTACCTGCTCCAGCTCACGAAACAGGTTCTTTTCCAAAATTTTTAGCTAGTCAAGGCATTACTGATATAATTGTTGGAGGAGTTGGAGGCAAAGCTATTGAAATTTTTAATGCTAACAATATTTCTGTTCATACCGGAGCTGCTTCGTTAGAGCCAAAAATAATTATTCAGCAATTTATTGACGGGTCTATTCAGCTTTCTTCTAACTCGTGTAATCACGATGATCCTGATCATGAGCATGGACATGGCCCTCATCATCATTAAATTGGGCTTTTATTAAAAAAAAACTCAAACCACATAGCTTTTCGGGTTTTCTACTTTTTCCTTTTTTTAATCCGTTTAAATTTATAACTTTAACCTAGCTATGATTATAAATTTAAACTCTAAAAAAAATCGCATAAATTTCTGAAAAGTTACATGAATTGAGTATAAGCAAAAACGGCTTCATTTTTACATGAAGCCGTTTTTGGTTTTTAAAATATGACTACACAAGTCCCTCGTTTAAAACATCATGCAAATGGATTATACCTAAAAATTCATTTGCTTCAACAATTGGTAGTTGAGTTATTTTATTTTCTTCCATAAGATTAAATGCATATATTGCCATTTCATTAGGGTTTACCGATTTAGGGTTTTTAGTCATAATATCTTTTGCAAAAACCTTTTTTATATCTAAATCTTTCTCTAGCATTCTACGAATATCTCCATCAGTAATTATACCAACAAGTTTGTTGTTATCTATTACAGCTGTTGCTCCTAACCGTTTTTCAGATATTTCTAAAATAACGGTTTTAATGCTATCTTCTTTTTGCACTATTGGTTTACTATTAGGTTTTAGAATATCAGCAACTTTAAGATAAAGTTTCTTTCCTAAACTTCCACCAGGGTGATATTTTGCAAAATCGTTTTGTGTAAAACCTTTTAAATCTAAAAGACAAACTGCCAAAGCATCTCCTATTACAAGTTGTGCCGTAGTGCTAGATGTTGGAGCTAAATTATTTGGACATGCTTCTTTCTCAACTGTTGCTTGTAAAACAAAATCGGAATGTTCTGCTAAATAAGAGTTTACATTAGACACCATTGCAATAAGTTTGTTTCCGTAATTTTTAATTAATGGAACAAGAGCTTTTATTTCGGGTGTATTTCCACTTTTTGAGATACATATTACAATATCATTTTTTAAAACAATACCTAAATCGCCATGAATTGCATCGGCAGCATGCATAAAAACCGCAGGAGTTCCTGTAGAGTTTAATGTTGCAACTATTTTATTACCAATATTTGCACTTTTGCCTATTCCTGTAATTATTAATCTACCTTTTGAGTTATGAATTAGTTTAACAACATCAACAAAATCTTTGTTTAGATAATTAACTAAAGTTTTTACGGCTTCGGCTTCTGTTAAGATTGTTTTCTTAGCTATGTCTAATATTTTTTGCGAATTGCTCATTAAATATTATTTTTTACAAATATACTGAATCCATTTAGCTTTTCGGAATTTTTTTGCAGATTTAATCCCAATAGGGATATTTAATTCCCCAAGGTTTCTTCTTAACATTTACTTCATCTTCATCTTGCATCTTTAGCCTTGCGTCTTTCATCTTTAGTCTTATCTCTTTCTCATTCCTAACTAATCTTTATCCGTAGTTTTTAGGGTTTTCTACTTTTTCTTTTTCCTTTTTTATTCATATAAATTCCCAAAAAGCTAAATTGATTGAGTATAGAAGTTTATAAATACTATCTTTGCACAAAAAAAATAAGTGAATTTCGACGAATTAAATATAAATAATCCTTTAATAAATGCATTAAACGATTTAGATTATCTAAATCCGACACCTATTCAAGAACAAGCATTCCCTGTAATAATGTCGGGTGCAGATGTTGTTGGTATTGCACAAACTGGTACCGGTAAAACTTTTGCCTATTTGCTTCCATTATTGCGACAATTAAAATACTCAGCACAAAGAGAAGCACGTATTTTAATTGTTGTGCCAACCAGAGAGCTTGTTGTTCAGGTAGTTGGCGAAATCGAAAAGCTTGCAAAATATATGAATATACGTTTTGCAGGAGTTTATGGTGGTACAAACATGAACACTCAGCGTCAGTTGGTTTACAATGGTTTAGATATTTTGGTGGCAACACCAGGCAGACTTTTAGATTTAAAACTAACAGGAGTTTTACGACTTAAATCAATTAAAAAATTGGTTATTGATGAGGTTGATGAAATGCTTAATCTTGGTTTTAGGCATCAACTTGTAAGTATAATCGAAAACTTATCGGATAAACGCCAAAACCTAATGTTTTCGGCAACTTTAACAAATGATGTAGAAAAATTAATTAACGATTTCTTTTATAATCCTATTAAAATAGAGATTGCTGCACATGGTACTCCACTTGCTAAAATAGAACAAATTGCATATCATGTACCAAACTTTTTTACTAAAATTAATTTGCTAGAATATTTACTTAAATCTGATAGTGAGATAGTTAAGTTATTGGTTTTTGTTGCAAGTAAAAAACTTGCCGATAGGTTATTTGAAAAAATAGCAAATAAGTTCCCTGATAAAATAGGGGTTATTCATTCAAATAAATCTCAGAATTTTAGGTTACGCACATTAAAAGAGTTTGATGATGATAAACTAAGAGTGTTAATTTCTACCGATATTTTAGCTCGGGGTTTAGATATTACTGATGTTAGCCATGTTTTAAATTTCGATTTACCCGATTTTCCGGTAGATTACATACACAGAATAGGAAGAACAGGTAGAAAAGAAAAAAATGGAATTGCTATAAGTTTTATTAACGAACGAGAGCAAGAATATCAAATTGAAATAGAAGAATTAATGAATAAAACTTTAGATTTAAGACCATTACCTGATGATGTTGAAATCTCTAAAGTTTATACCGACGAAGAACGACCAATATTATATGATAAAACTTATATTAAATCGAATGATTTAAAAGATTCTAAAGGAGCTTTTCATGAAAAAAAAGAAAAGAACAGGAAGATAAATTCTGGTGGTTATCGCCAAAAAGTAAAAGCAGGAAAAATTAAAAAACGAAGCGGTAAACGAAGATAGTTTATTATTTAAAACAAATAAAAAAGTAATCTTAAATGAAAATATATTTTGCTCCTTTACAAGGATATACCGATTATATTTACCGAAATTTACATAATAAATATTTTGGAGGTATTGAAAAATATTTTACTCCATATTTACGATTTGAGCCAAATAAAGAACCAAAAAAATCGGTAATTAAAGATTTATTACCTGAAAACAATAAAGTAAATAAGCCTGTACCTCAATTACTTGGAAAAGATATTGATTTATTTACCGAACATTGCAAAATGCTTGAACAACAAGGCTATAAAGAAATAAATTGGAATTTAGCTTGTCCTTTTCCTATGGTTTATAAACGTGGTTTTGGTTCTGGTTTATTGCAAAATACAAAAGAAATAAATCGTATTTTAGAAAAGGTTTTACCCCAAATAAAACTACCTTTATCAATAAAATGTCGTTTGGGTTTTGAAAACGAAGATGATATTTTTAATATTATTGAAGAATTAAATAATTTTAATTTACTAGAAATAATTGTACATACACGAACAGCAAAACAAATGTACAAAGGCACTGCTAATTTTAATATTTTTGAAGACATCAAAAAAATATCTAAAAATAATTTAGTTTACAATGGCGATATTGTTAATTTGCAATCATTAAAAAAATTAAACAACAATCAAGATACAATAATGATTGGTAGAGCTTTGTTACAAAACCCTTTTCTTGCTAATGAGCTAAACAATGTAATAATTAAAAACAAGAAAGATATATTAAAAGAGTTTCATTCTGAGCTATATTTAGCATACGAAAAAAAATTAGAGAAGTCACATCTTTTAACAAAAATGCAAAAGCATTGGGAGTATTTTTCGCATAATTTTATAAATCAACACAAAGTTTATAAGTTAATAAAAAAAGCAAGTTCGATTAAAAAATATGATGAAAGAATTTCTTCTATTTTTTTAAATGAGGAAATATATACTTAGAGACTAAAAAACTTTAAAATTTACAACACAAAGTGTTTTTTAGCAGATACTATAAGTTTAAAGAACTATTATAGAGCTTAAGTAATAATTCGTATGACAGTTCTTTATTTATTGGTTTAGTTATAATAATATTGTGATATTCTTGCTTTAGCTTTTGTATTGTTTGCGAATTACTCCAATAATTAGTATTAATTTTTTTTCTGTAATTATTAAAAACTGTAAATGCTTGTTTTGGGTTATTTTTAAATGAAGTTTTTTCTTTATCAAAATGCTGTAATTTAGCTTTTTCAGAATTGACATTCTTATACATATCAGGGAATGTTTCTATATCAAATGAAATTGGAATAAACGGGAAAATACAGGGATTTAGAGGTGCAAACCACAAAATATTAGTATTATTTTTAGGGTTTATACTTGTTAAATCTGCAATTACACTAAATTTTGTACTTTGATTGCATATGCTGTGTATTAGGTTGTTATGGGGATTAGTATGCAATTTTTTATTTGTTTCTAAGTCGGTATCTTCGTAATGATTGCTTAAAATAAATTTTAAATCATCAAGCGAAATTTTTGTTTTGGGTATAAACGAAAAAGGAAATGTATCATCTATATTATATTTTTTTTCGGATAGATATTGTAGCCCTATCCAATGGCGTGGTACATTCCACGAAGTGTGCAAAACAGTTTCGGCAGAATATGCTTCTCTAAAATTAAAAGGTTTTCCTAAATCTGGATTATACCATTTTCTTTTAATTGCATAAGTAATAATATCAGGCGAAGCCAAAATATTTGTATCATTTAAATCTATTTCTCCAATTGTGTAATAATTCGGAATAATTGCTACTTCATCATCGGGCACACGTTGTGCAACCCAATGATTTCCCATAACTACCGATAATAACCATACTTGGTTTGCATCAGCAATTGTATATGTTCTACCCGAAGAACCGTATCCATATTTTTTTAATAAAGATGCCGCAATCATTATTGCTTCTTTTGCCGATTTGGCTCGTTCTGCCATTAATCGTCTAAAATCATAGGTTAAAATCCCTGGTGTATTTTCTTCCTTCGATTGGCATGCGTCTGAACAAATTGTAACGCCATATTCGTTCATAAACATATCTCCAAAATTTTGCTGAGTTGTTTCAATCCAAATAAGTGCATTAGTTTTAGCTATTTGCGATATTTTATTACTATCAACTAAATTATATATGTCTTTTTTACTATGGGTTTTACTGGGGATTTTAAACATATTTATAATCATATCTCCTGCATCGTCTTCGTTGTGAGCAATAAACACTCTTTTTTGGTCGTAAGAAGCTTTTTTGCCAACTGCAATAGTATAACAGTTTTTTTGTGAAAAAAGAGAAGTAAATCCTAGAACTAGTAGAAATATTATTTTAAATTTCATATTTTATGCATTAATGATTTTTGTAAAGATATAAATAATAATAATTGTTTGCCAAATGACCTGTGCATTGTGTTTATTTATAATTTAAATCAAATAAAAGCAATATGCTTTCTGTTGTCAGTTATATTAATCTTTTTCAATCTGAAAATCTGTGGTTAAGTATTCTTTCTACCACAGATTACCTATGGTGAGGGCTTCGCTGTTGTTAAATGGTTCTACTGTTAAATGGTTAAACTGTTCTACTGTTAAACTTTAAATTAAAAATTAAGAATTAAATGGTTCTATTGTTAATTGCTAATTTGTCTTAGGTCTTTTGTCTCATGTCTTGTGTCTTAAGTCTCACGTCTATTGTTAAATTGTTCTATTGTTAAACTTTAAATTAAAAATTAAAAATTAAAAATTAAGAATTAAATGGTTCTATTGTTATATGGTTAAAGGAACTAGGTAAAAGGGGAAAGTTCATAAAGTTGAAATTTTCACTATTAACTATACACTATAAACTATACACTATAAACTACTTATTACTAATTATTAATTATCAATTATTAATTGTTTAAGCTATCTTTGCAATAAGTGAAAAACAAAAAGCAAAATATTGAACAATTCTTACAAGACAAGCCAGAGCTTGGGTTTATTATTGGGGTGCTCTCAAAACAAAGCGTCATTGCGAACGAAGTGTGGCAACGGCAAAGCCCTCGACAAAGTCAATC
>CAZRWZ010000076.1:0-11296 GCA_964603745.1 uncultured Bacteroidaceae bacterium
TTTAAATTTTGAGCAACAACGCAGAAATCGGACTTTATAGACAAGCTCTAAATAGTGCCAAAAGGTTTTCTCTTGGTCTAATATCTAAGGTCTTGTTTCTATGCATAACGAATTTTATTCGTAGTTCATAGTGGTTTATTTTTTATTTTTAAGCACATAGCGTTCTAATAATTTATCAGAGCTTTTTACACTTTTTTTTAACCAATCAAACAATATTTCTTCTTTTTCTTGGGCTGTAATTTGCCATTTTATGTTAGAGTTTATCAACTTATTGTATAATGTGTGCATTGTTAATGCTGCCGATACCGATATATTAAAACTTTCGGTAAATCCATACATTGGTATTTTAAGAAACTCATCGGCATTGTTCATAACAATATCGGACAAACCAGGTAGTTCTGCACCAAAAAATAAAGCAAATTTACCTTTCTCTAAATTAAAGTTTTCTAAATTAACATCTTTTGTGTGTGGTGTGGTGGCAATAATTCTATATCCTTGTTCTCTTAATTTTGATATAGTATTTAATGTGTTGTTTTCTAACTCGTTATACTTGTATATATTTAACCATTTATCAGAGCCAACGGCAACATCGGGGCTAACATTATATTCGTTATTGTTTTCTATAACATGAACATTTTGTACTCCAAAGCAATCGCAAGAACGCAAAACAGCACTAGCATTGTGTGCCTGATATATATCTTCTAAGGCAACTGTCATATACTTTGTTCTGTTTTCAATAATTTTATTAAACAACTCAAACCTTTCGGGAGTAGTAAATTCTGATAGATATTGTATTAATTCTTTTATCATAAACCTTTATATATATTCCAAATCCAGTTTGCAAGTGTAAGTACAACTGCAAATATAATAACATATTTATTAACAAAATCCTTTTTTATAAACGGAAGGAATGTTTCTTTATTTTTAGAAATATCATAACTCATCCATATAATTGAAATAAACAATGTTACACTAACAAAAAAACCTAAGGGGTTTAGTAAAATGGAATCCACAAATTCTCCGTGTATTAGTTTTATTGATGCTCGTGTAGTTCCACAAGAAGGGCATGGTATGTTTGTTAAATTCTTAAACAAACAAACCGATTGTTCATTGTCTAATAAGCTAGAAAAACTATATAAAACAAAATACCCTGCAATTATTGAAATAATTATTGCAAGGTATTTTAATTTAAAATTAAATTGCATGAAGCAATAGTATTATAAATTATTGAGCATTTTGCATAAATAAATTATAGTTAGCTTCTTTTGTTCTATTCATCACCGAAAACCAATCAATAATAGTCCAAACACCACAAGCACCAGCTGTTAATAATTTAGCTACGCCCAAACCGGTTTGTCCTAACATAAATCTATCAACACCAAAACCACCTACAAAAAGTGATACAATTAATAAAGTTGTAGGATTTTTATAATCTAATGCTTGTAATCCTGCAAATCTACTATCATCAATTTTCTCTAATTGAGAACGAATTGCCATGATATGAGTTGATGGAAATTTGTCAGTCATTGAAGACATGAATAAATCTACTTTACCTTGTTCCATAATTTTTCATTTTTAAATTAATATTAGTTTTTTGTTTATGCAAATAAGTTTTAGGTTTCCCATTTTTATTTAGTAAGGTCAAAGTTAACAAATTTTAAATAATAAAAAATATCTTGCCTTGTTTTCTAACATTACCGAAAGAAATTTAAAATCTATCTAAATAGACAAACCCTAGATATTACTCATTATTAATTATCAAGGTTTTTCGCACAATTCTGTTAATACACCAATTGTAGATTTTGGGTGTAAGAAAGCAATATCAAGACCTTCGGCTCCTTTTCGTGGTTCTTTGTCAATTAATTTAACCCCTGCTTCTTCAACTTGGTTTAATTTATCTTGTAAATTATCAACAGCAAAAGCAATATGATGAACTCCTTCGCCTTTTTTTTCTATAAATTTTGCAATAGGGCTATCATCAGAAGTTGCTTCTAATAATTCTAATTTTGTTTGACCTACTTTAAAAAAAGCAGTTTTTACTTTTTGTTCTTTTACTTCTTCTATGGAATAACATTTTAAGCCTAAAACTTTTTCGTAATAAGCGATTCCTTGCTCTAGATTTTTAACAGCAATTCCAATATGTTCAATGTAATTTGGTATCATAATCATTTTTTTTATAAAATATCAGTAAAAATACTCATCTTTGCTGTAAATAAAAAAGATAAATGTCAGGTTTAAAAAATTTAGTGTCTATAAAAGATTGGTTTTCCGAATTTAGTTCGGATAAACTACTAATTGCAGGACCTTGCAGTGCCGAAACGGAAAAACAATTATTAGAAACTGCTAAAGAAATATCTAACAAAACAAATATAAGTGTTTTTAGGGCAGGAATATGGAAACCTAGAACTCGCCCCGGAAGTTTTGAGGGTGTTGGAGAAATTGGTTTAAAATGGTTGCAAAAAGTAAAAAAGGAAACAAATTTAAGAACTGCTGTTGAAGTTGCAACTCCAGAACATATAAAACTTGCTGTTGATAATAATGTAGATATTCTGTGGATTGGAGCAAGAACAGTTTCTAATCCTTTTTCGGTGCAATTGCTTGCCGATGAGCTAAAAAACCACAATATTCCTATATTAATAAAAAATTCGTTAAATCCTGATATTGACTTGTGGCAAGGAGCAATTGAAAGAATTTATTCTTCCGGAATTAGAAAAATAGCGGCTATTCATCGTGGATTTTATCCGTTTGAGAAAACAAATTTAAGAAATATCCCTAAATGGGAAATTCCTATTGAGCTGAAAACAAGATTTCATAATTTGCCAATTATTGGTGACCCAAGCCATATTGCCGGCGATAGTGATTTGGTTGCCGATATAGCTCAAAAGGCTTTAGATATTAATTTTGATGGTTTAATGATAGAGTCTCACATAAATCCGAAAGAAGCTTTAAGCGATGCTAAACAGCAATTAACACCAAGCAAACTAGCTTATTTATTGCAAAATATAAAATTTAGGAGTTCTGCCAATTTATTGGAACAGCATCTTGATTTATTAAGAGAAAATATCGACAGCATAGACAAACAAATGCTTGAACTTTTGGCAAAACGTATGACTACGGTTGAAAAAATAGGAGAATATAAGAGGGAACATAATATTGCTGTTTTTCAACTTCGCAGATGGGAACATATAATAAGAAGCCGTAAAGATTTTGGTGAAAAAATGGGTTTATCAGAAAAGTTTATTAAAAAGATTTTGCAACTTGTTCATAAAGAATCTATCGCAAAACAAAATAAAATAATGAATAAAAAATGAGTATAGCAGATAGAATTTTATACGAAGATAACCACATAATTATTGTTAACAAAAACAATAATGAAATTGTGCAAGGCGACAACTCGGGTGATGCACCTATTACCGAAATTGTAAAACAATATATAAAAGAAAAATACAATAAACCTGGCGAGGTTTTTTTGGGCTTGCCTCATCGTTTAGACCGCCCTGTGAGTGGGGCTGTTATTTTAGCACGTACAAGCAAAGCTCTTACTCGTTTAACACAGATGTTTAAAGATAGAGAAATTACCAAAATTTATTGGGCTATTGTGAAAAACAAACCAGAACAAAACGAAGCCGAACTTATTGATTACTTAAAGAAAAACACAAAACAAAACAAATCATATTTGCAAATAAATGATGAAAATGGGGCTAAGAAGGCAAATTTGCATTATAAAATTATAGATAAATCTGATAATTTTTATTTGCTAGAAATTGAGCTTGGCACTGGTCGCCATCATCAAATTAGAGCACAACTGGCAAATATTGATTGTCCTATAAAAGGAGATGTAAAATATGGATATCGCCGACCAAATTTTAATAAAGGTGTGAGTTTACACGCTCGCAGAGTTGAGTTTGTACACCCTGTTAGCAAAGAGTTAGTTAATGTTACCGCTCCTTGTGGCGAGGAGAATACTTGGCGATATTTTTCTGTGTGTAAAGATTAAATAGCGTTTGTAAGGTCAAGTGATTGAACTATAAAGACTGATTTATAAGTTCTGTTTGTTTAAAAGATGGTTATACCCAAACCACATAACTTTTCGGGTTTTCTACTTTTCCTTTTTCCTTTTTTATTTTCTTCTAATAAAAAACCCTAAACACACAAATTACACAGGTGTTGTACAGCTTATTTTTATTAATTGCAGTTTTTGTACAGGTATATATTTTTGCAGTTTTAATAATATTTTGTTTCTTTGTTTTGTATTTAAGAAGCTATGGGAAAAGAAAAAGAAGAAGATGATGTATTAAACTACTTCATGAAGAAAAGAGAATTGCAAAATAAAGTATTAGAAAAAATACTAATAGATTCTCATAATATTAAGAATAATGAAACAAAGAATAATAAATCAAGTATAATCAATATTAATTAAAATTTTATAAATATGAAAAATCTTTTTACATTTTTAGCTGCTATTTTAATAGCTAATATTCTACAAGCACAAATTACGTTTGAGAAAACTTATGGAGGTGTGCAAGCTGATATAGGCACATGTGGTCTTCAAACATTTTCTGGAGGTTATGTTTTTGTTGGTAACAGTAGTAGTTTTGGATCTGGTAGTTATTTTATAATTGCAGATGAGTTTGGTAATGAAATATCAAGTAAAACTTATTTTAATATAGCAGACGGAATGCAACCTTCTGTTGCTCAGCTAAAAGACAGTTCTTTTATTTTAGTTGGTTCTGATGGTAGCCAAATTGTTGTAATAAAAATTAAAGAAGATGGAACAGATTCTTTATGGTCTAAAGTAGTTGATGGAGCAACATACGTAAGCGGGAACTTTAGAATATCAGTAACAGCAACAGCTGACGGAGGTTTTGCAGTAGGTTCTTATGACTTTACAGGTAATAATTATATTGGATTTATAGCAAAATACAAACCTGATGGAACTCAAGAATGGAATAAAACATATGCCCCTGCCGATAATGCAATGGCTATGGGTCTTAGCATTACACAAACATCAGACAATGGGTTCTTATTAGTAGGTGTAACTGATAACAAAGATTTTTATGTAGTTAAAACAAGTAATAGTGGTGTTGAACTATGGAACAGAGCTCTTAATATCTCAATTGATGATTTAGGTTGGAGTGGAGTAGAGGATGCCGATGGTAATTTTATTGTTGTAGGAGCTACTATAGTTCCCGGAAAAGTTGGATATGACATGTTAATTATGAAATTAGACGCTAGTACAGGAGATACTATTTGGACAAAAACTTATGGCGGAGATAAAGGTGATGAAGCTTGGTATATCAACAAAGTAAACGATGGTGGTTTTATTGTTACTGGTGGAACAGAAACCGAAACAAATGGTTATGATTTATTCTTTTTAAGATTAGATGCAAGTTGCGACTCAATGTGGGAAACAACATATGGTGGAACACAAGAAGAAACAGGTAGATTTGTACAACAAACTAAAGATAACGGATTTATTGCAGTTGGAGCAACAAAAAGCAAAGGTGCAGGAGATAACGATTTTTATGTTCTTAAAGTTGATGACGCCGGTATATTATCAGTACCTTTCTTAGGAAAAAATATTCAAAAATTAAATATTTATCCTAATCCTATGGATAATAAAACAACTATTTATTTTAATAACGATACAAAAAGTAATTATCAATTAAAAATTACTGACTTAACAGGAAAAACTGTGCGACTTGTTAACGATATTAAAGACAATAGATTTGATATTTATAAACAAGATTTAAATTCAGGAATCTATGTTGTTGAGTTAAAAGGAAAAAATATTTATAGAAATAAATTAATTGTAAGATAAATCTATAAAAATAAAATTAAGACTGCCACTTTATAATATGGCAGTCTTTTTTATGAAAAGATATTTTAAACACTTAAATTATAATTATGAAAAAAATCAGAACATACCTGCTTTTAGTTTTATTAGGCATATCTGTTAATAGTTTTGCCCAATTATCAGTTGGTAGTATTGCCCCAAATTTTACATTAACAGATATAAACGGGAATACACATACTTTATACGATTATTTAGACCAAGGAAAAACTGTGGTACTAGATTTTTCTACAACTTGGTGTGACTTTTGTTGGACATATCACGAAAATCATGTTTTAGAAGATTTTTATAGTAGTTATGGACCTAATGGAACTGACGAAGTTATGGTTTTCTTTATTGAAGGAGACATTAATACAACATCAGAAGATTTACACGGAACAGGTTCTAACACATTAGGCGATTGGGTTACAGGAGTAGAACATCCAATACTTGATATAACAGAATTATCTGTAGTAAGCGACTATAAAATACCAGGTTGGCCAATAGTATATGAAATATGCCCTGATAGATTTATTATACATTCAGATCCAGGAGGGCAATCTTCACAGGGTTCTGTATTATATTCTAAAGTTGGTGAATGTGATAAAGGAGAGTATAATAATGATATTAAAATTCTAAATACACGACAACCAGAAGATAAAATCTGTAATGATTTTGTTCCCTCTGTTTTTATCCAAAATTTTGGAACAAACGAGTTAACATCATTTGATATTGTTACAAAAATTGATGGGGATATTGTTCACACTTATAATTGGACTGGTTCTATGCAACAATATGATTTTGTAAATATTATACTTGACACTATAAATATTTCTTCGTACGATGAAGCAACTCATGTATATTCTGTTGAAACTACTAACCCTAATGGAAATACTGACGAAGATAATACTAATAATATCTTTTCTAAAGATTTTATTATTGAAACAACAGGAAAAACTCCAGTAGAATTAATAATAAATCCTGATTTATTTCCAGCACAAATAAGTTGGTATATTAAAAAAGACAACGAAACTATATTAACAGGTTATAATTACGATGCTGATTCCGATACAAATATTTTTGAAGCATTATGTCTTAATAAAAACACTTGTTATACATACATAATTTATGATTCAGCTAATGATGGATTTACTAAAATGAACGGAAATGTAACAATGACAAGTTTAGGAGATACTTTATTTACATTTACAGAAGTCGAACATAATGGACCTTTCTATTCTGTAGATTTTTGTGTTGATACAGCAAATAGTGTTGCCAGTATCGAAGAATCATCAATACAAATTTATCCAAATCCTGCTAAAGATTTTATTGTTATCGAAAAATCTACGAATAATAATATAAATGAAATTCAAATTTTAAATATTACAGGAAATGTATTATTTAAAACACTTGTGAACGATAAAATTTACAAATTAGATATAAGAGAATTACCAAAAGGTATTTATTTTATAAAAGTGGATAGACGATTAACCAAATTTATAAAAGAATAGCTATATAACACTTTTAAAAATTAGTTTTTCGATAATATTTTTATGATTTCGTATAGACTATAAGTAATTATAAAAACTCTTTGAAGCAAAGATAACAAACGATATACTGTTAAAATATTATTTGTTATCTTTGTTTTTTATAATAAAAAAATTAATAGAAGTCCACTTAATGAAAACAGTAATACTTGCAAATGGCAAATTTCCAAAAACAAAAAAAACATTAGAAATTCTAAATTCTGCCAACAGAATTATTTGTTGTGATGGAGCAACAGAAAATTTAATTAAATATGGTTTAGAGCCAAATTTAATTATTGGAGACTTAGATTCTATATCTCAAAATATTAAATTTAAATACAAAAATTTAATTCATCAAGTAAAAGAACAAAACACAAATGATTTAACAAAAGCAGTAAATTGGTGTGTAGATAATAATATTTTAGAATTTGATATACTTGGAGCAACAGGTAAACGCGAAGATCATACAATTGCAAATATTTCTTTATTAAGCAAATATGCAGAACATGCAAAAGCTAGAATTATAAGCGATTACGGAATTTTTACAGCTATTACCCAAACAAGTGTTTTTAAATCCTACAAAGGGCAACAAGTTTCTATTTTTGCTATGAATCCTGAAAGCAAAATAACATCAACAGGATTAAAATATCCTTTAAAAAATATTAAATTACCAAATTGGTGGAATGGCACATTAAATGAAGCTATTGCAGAAAAGTTTAGTTTAAATTTTGAAGCAGGTCGCTATATTGTGTATATGTTATATTAAGTGGGTGTTCTAATAATTATTATCTTTGACATTTAAAAATTTATTTTATGAAACATTTATTCACAACATTTATTATCATATTTTTTTTCTCATTATCGCTTAGTGCTCAAGATTCTCTTGCACATTCTAATAAACGTAATACAATTCGTTGGAATCCTACGCCAATGGCATTAATAGGCCCAAAGAGTATTGTTTTTGGCTACGAACGTATAATTACTCCAAATCAATCAATTTCTATTAATATTGGTTCGTTAATAAAAAGACCGTTTACAAATAAATATGGGCAAGAAATCCATTTTATTGATGAACATAATACAGGAGGATTTTTAGTATCATTAGATTATAGGTTTTACTTTAAAAATAGAAATAAAAGATTAGCACCAGATGGCATTTATTGGGGGCCATATTTTTCTTATTACGATATGTGGTTTAAAGGTACAACTGAAATTTTTAAAAATGGAATTCACACAAATGCGATAGATATAGATGCCAAACTAGGCATGATAAATGCTGGAGTACAACTTGGCTATCAGTTCGTTATAAAAAATAGATTTACAGTAGATTTAGTTCTAGTAGGTCCATCATATTCATATTATAAAGTAAAAATTGGATTTGATGCAGAAATAGGATTGGATAAAGACAGTGATTTTTATAAAAATTTACAAGATTATTTAGAACGAATATCACCAGGATTAAGTACAATTCTTGATACCCACGAACTTAGCTCTTCAGGAAAGTTAAATTTTAGCTATTATGGATTTAGATATTTAGTGCAATTTGGATATAGGTTTTAGAAAAGCTCAAAAGAATATTATACCCCCCTCTTTTTTATCACAGCTCATATTAGCCTTTTAGCAGACCTACTAAACAGCCTGTAATATAACAAAAAAAATACTGACTTGCAGATTTTATGGAAAAACAGATTTACCGTATTATAGTTACAATACCAGTTTTATTATATTCTATCCCAGTAAAAGATTTATAGGTTATTAACCATGTATATGTTCCTGCTTGCACAAATCTGCCTTTAACTTTACCGTCCCATTTTCCGAATAAATCATCATCTTCCCAAATTAGCTCACCCCAACGATCATATATCTTAATATTATATGCATCTAATTCTATACCATGTCCTGTAACAAAGAAATAATCATTTATTCCATCTCCATCAGGACTAAATGCACTTGGCACATATAATGTTAATATATCTTCTACCCTAACTAAATGATAAACAGTATCAACGCAACCTTTATCACTTATTGCAATTAATTTAACATTGTATTCGCCTATTGCGTAAAAATTATGAACAGGGTTTTCTATATCAGAGCTATCGGTATCATCAAAACTCCATATATAATCGGTAGCACCTTCAGAATAATTATTAAATTCGATTAACGGATTAATTATTGATACTACATCAGGATTTGCAACAAATTTTGCATCAGGATTCTTATAAACATTTATCATGTTATTAATGAACAATGAGTTTTTACAACCTTTATCAGTTGTAACACTTATTCCTACATCATAAATACCTGCTGTATTAAACCAATGGCTTGTTTGATGCGATAATGATAAACCATCTTCATTATCACTTTCAAATGTCCATATATAAGAATAATCATCGTTAGAGCTTGTTTCTATAAAATTAACAAGTAAGGGTTGGCAACCTTGTAAAATATCAGCTTGAATACTTAAAGCCGGTATTGGGTATGTGAATATACTTATCATATCTGTTGCAGATGTATTACATGCATCATTAACAGTATAAGTGTAAACACCTGAATTTGTAGGAAAAACGGTTTCGTTAGTACTTACATTAACTCCATTTGCATCAGTTAAAACATAAGGTGCTAATCCATTTGAGATTACACTTGTTATTATAACAGGGTCTCCCGGACAAACACTGTCTGTGTTTGCACTCATTTGTAATTCTACAGGTTCTACAACATGTATTGTTACACTTTCTTGATTACTAGTGCAACCTAAAGCATCAGTAATATTTACATTATAAGTAGTTTCTTGATTTGGAGATACACTAATAGTGCTACTTGTTTCTCCTGTACTCCAGTTGTAGGTATAAGGTGCTTGACCTGAGATTATACTAACAGCCAAATCCAAATTATTACCTTGACAAATTGTTTGGTCCGTAATTGCTCCAATACTCACAACATCAACATCAACATCAACAGAAGTAGAAGCTGAACAACCAATATTATCGCTAACAGTAACAGTATATGTTCCTGTTGTAGCAACATTAATTGTTTGAGTATTTTGATTTGTACTCCATTGATAATTAGCAAAACCAGCTCCAGCATCTAATGTACTTGTTGCACCGTTGCATATAGCTAATTGCCCAGTTATTGTTGGTGTTGGTATAGGATTTTCGTTTACTGTAACAGAAGTACTACCAGAACAGTTGTCAGAATTAGTAACAGTTACTCCATATGAACCAGGAGTGTTAACTGTTATTGTTTGAGTAGGTTCAGAATTAGACCAAGAATATGTTTGGTATGAGCCTGCATCTAAAACAGTGCTACTACCTGCACAATAATTTAAGTTACCGCTTATGTTAGGTGTTGGATTTGGAATTTCAGCAATATTTATACTAGCTATTCCTATACACGAGTTTGCATCTGTTACTGTTACTGTATAAGTTCCTGACGAGCTTACATCTAAAGTCTGAGAACTTCCTGTTATACTCCAATTATATGAGTTATAACCACTGCCTGCATCTAATGTTGTATTTGTTCCTTCACAAAAATTGTTTCCATTAATTGTAGGGCTAGGGCTTGGTATTGTTGCTATACTTTTTGATGTGCTACCTTCACAGCCATGTGTATCTGTTACTGTAACAGAATATGAACCACCTGCATTAATACTTATTTGTTGTGTATTCTCAGTAGTATTCCATAAATAAGTGTCGTAAGTTTGGCTAGTTGATAATATTGTGGAAGTTCCTTCGCAAAAATCATCTCCATTTATTGTAGGCACTGGTAAAGAATATGCTGTTATATTAATATCAGTAGAGCCCTCGCAACTATTATTATCGGTTACAGTAACAGAATATGTTCCTCCTGTTGATACCAAAATTGATTGTGTTGTTTCTCCTGTGTTCCATATATATGATGCGTAACCGTTTCCTGATGCATCTCCTACTTCAATTGTTGT
>CAZRWZ010000077.1:0-11003 GCA_964603745.1 uncultured Bacteroidaceae bacterium
AAAGCAGGTGCCTTAACCGGACTGGGCCACACCCCGAATTGATTTCTCAATTGCGTGTGCAAATGTAGATAAAATTTTTATTTGTGCAAAATAAAAATAATAAATTATAAAATAATTTATTATAAGTTGAATATCAAAACTTTAAGCTTAATTGTTGCATCTTAAAGCTAAAAGTTTTTCTATGATATTTAGTATGACCATATTTTAAAATTGCTATTTGATGCTTTTTTGTTGCATATCCTTTGTTTGTATTCCAAGAATATTGAGGAAATTCTTGATGTAGTTTTAACATATAATCATCTCGGTATGTTTTTGCAAGTATTGAAGCAGCTGCTATACTTGCGTATTTGCCATCACCACCAACAATACATTTATGTTCGATATCTTTATATTGTTTAAACCTGTTTCCATCAATAAGAAGAAGCTCTGGTATTGTATTTAATTCTGCTACTGCTTTTTGCATTGCTAAAATTGAGGCGTTTAGTATATTTATTTTATCAATTTCGGTGCAAGAAACTGTTGCAACAGCATAAGATATTGCTTCTTTTTCTATTACATCTCTAAGTAAATATCTATTTTTTTCGTTTATTTGCTTAGAGTCGTTTAGTAATGGGTGGTAGAAGTTTTTCGGTAGAATTACCGATGCTGCAAAAACAGATCCCGACAAGCAGCCTCTACCTGCTTCGTCGCAACCTGCTTCAATTTTATTTTTATCGAAATATTGCTCTAACATTTATTCTATTGCTCGTTCTTTTTCTGATAAACCAATAACTATTTTACGTTGAGCTTCTACTTCTTTTTTTTGCTGCTCTTGAGCTTTTTCATTATCAAGAATAGCTTGTTCGGCATCTTGTATTTTTTTCTTATATTCTTCTATACTGTTTTTAAGGTTTACGTTTTCTTTTACAAGTTTTTCTTGCTCGTTTTGATATTTACCTAACAGTTTTTCTTGGTCTCCAATTTGTTCTCTAACAGCTTCTTTAGAAACTTCTACAGCAAAATCTCTTAATATTGCTTTTGCTTCTTTGTATTTTTCGGGGTGTGTTGATTTAGATAAATAAGCTCCGCCTAAATCTATGGCTACTTCAATTAAAACAATTCCCTCTGAACCATCTTTTACAATAGCATAAACATCAACTCGTTTGTTTCCCATCATTCTTTTTATTATTACATCTGTTGCAACAATTTCCGATTTTGATGTTACTTTTCCGCTATAGCGTTTCATTAGTTTTTTCCATGCTTTTTCTACGTATTTTTTATCTGCCTCATAAATATTGGCAATCATTACATCAACACGTCCTACACTAAATTTTTCGCTTCCATCTGTTACTTTTACTTTCTTTTGCGAATAAACTATTGTTGAAAGTAAAATCAAAAATACAATTGTAATTGTTCTCATAATAAATATATTTAAATTAATTTTTTGAAACTCCACCCGATATTATAAATTTCATAACCTCAGAAGAAGGTTTATTGATAGCTTTAATATCTTCGCTTGGTACAATGTATAATTCTCCCGAAAACGCATAGGAATGTGGAAAATATACTGCTACTTTTTGCCCTTCTACACCAATATCTATTAAGTCTTTATTGGTGATAAATCCAACTTTTTCTAGATTACTTATATTGTTTACTTTTACTAAAACTGGTTCAGAAAATTTCTTTTCTTTACCCACAAATGCCGAAAATAAATCTTTTATTGAAGAATAAATAAGTTTAATAAAAGGAGCTTTTTTTAATAAGTTCTCGAAAAATTGTGTAATTGGAGTAGTGATAAATAGTCGACCAAAATATCCTAAAATAGAAATTGTCGCAATTACTACAACTATTCCTAAACCCGGTATATCGTAAGGCAATAAGCCTTTAAAAAGGCTGTCAACTTTCGTAAACAGTGTGTATAATATCCATACAGTAATACTTATAGGTCCTATATACAATAATCCTTGAAGGAAATATGTGGTTATTTTTTTAAATATTTTTTTCAATTCTATATATTATTAATTTCTTTTTTTTCTTTTTTTGTTAGGCTGTTATAGACTAAATTATACGATTCGTCAATCATTTGTTTTAAAAAAATAAACGATAGATTTTGTGTGTAATCAACAGAATTCCAGTGTTTTTTATTCATATGATAAGCTGCGGTTATTTCATTAAATTTTTCTCTACGTTCAATTGCTAATTCAGGTTCGCATTTTAAATTAATAAAATTATTATGTAAGCCAACTAAAGCAAACATTCTGTTTTTAAGCTTAAAAACCAATGTTTTATCATCAAAAGGAAACCCTTCGCTTACAGCTTTTTTTAAAATGCAATACTCTCTAATATCTTCTATATTCATAGCAAAGCATAAAGATAAAAATTATTTTTTATTACTAGCAATATTAATTAAACTTATTAATAACAATATGTTAATAAAATGCAAAAAAAATGTAATAAACAAGGTTGATTTAATATACTTTTGTAAAAAAAAGAGTATGATAAAAATAGGAGTTTTAGGAGCAGGACATCTTGGTAAAATACACATTAAATTACTAAAAGAAATAGAAAATTTTGAGTTTGTAGGATTTTATGATCTTGATGAAAATAATTCAAAAAAAATAGCAGAAGAGTTTAACACTAAGTTATTTAGTAGTGTTAGCGACTTGCTTGACAATGTTGATGCAGTAGATATAGTAACACCTACTATCTCGCATTTTGATTGTGCAGTAGATGCTATAAAAAAAGGAAAGCATGTGTTTATTGAAAAACCTGTAACAACAACAATTGAAGAAGCAGAAGAGCTTATAAAACTTGCACACGAAGCAGGTATTAAAATACAGGTTGGGCATGTTGAAAGATTTAATCCTGCATTTTTAGTTTCAAAAGATAAGATTAATAATCCTATGTTTATTGAAACACATCGTTTGGCTCAGTTTAATCCACGAGGAACAGATGTGCCGGTTGTATTAGATTTAATGATTCATGATTTAGATATAGTTTTAAGCATTGTGAAATCTAATGTTAGTAAAATAAGTGCCGGTGGGGTAGCAGTAGTTAGCGATACTCCTGATATTGCAAATGCTAGAATAGAGTTCGACAATGGTTGTGTAGCAAATTTAACTGCAAGTAGAATTTCTATGAAAAATATGCGAAAATCTAGATTTTTCCAGAAAGACGCATATATAGCAGTAGATTTTCTTGAAAAAGAAGCAGAAATTGTTAGAATGAAAGAGATTGACGGAGAAGCAGACCCACTTGCAGTTGTTCTTGAACTTGGCGAAGGTAAGAAAAACAAAGAAATTTATTTTGATAAACCAAAGGTTGAGGCAAACAATGCAATTAAAGACGAATTATCTTGTTTTAACAGTGCTATTGCTAATAACACAACACCTCCGGTTACCATAGAAGACGGTTATAATGCATTGAAAGTAGCACATCAGATTTTAGATAAAATGAAATTTGTTACAGAACATATAAACTAATACAATAAAAGGAATAATTTTTCGTTGCAAGTGTATTAAAAAGATTTAATGAGAAAAATATTACTTTTGTTAATAATAATTAGTTTGTTATTTACCTCTTGTGAGATAATAAATCCTAAGGAAGATATACCTTCGTATATACAAATTGACACACAAAAGGTAATTATAAATGATATAGTAAAAGAAGGCAATAATAACCACGGAATTTCTGATGCTTGGATTTATATAGATGATAAATATCAAGGAAACTACGAACCACCTGTTAAATTCCCTGTATTAACATCAGGTAGCCATAAAATAACTTTAATTGCAGGAATAAAAACAAATGGTATTTCTTCTACTAGAGAAGAATACCCTTTTTATAGAGAATATATTATTGATACAGTTCTTAAAGAAAGTTCAGTATTAAAAATAAATCCAGAATATACATATCTAAATAATATCCATTTTTGGATTGAAGATTTTCAAGATTCTGATATCAAAATAAGCCCACAACAGGGAATGAATTCCGACACAGTAATTGTGAGAGAAGCAAACCCTGATATTGCGGGCGATTATTATGGTGCTATATATGTTAATTCTAACAATCCTATTTTTAATGCTGCTACAAACGTAGAAACAGATCCTATTTATTATTTTCAGGCAAACAGAAGAATGTTTTTAGAAATGGAATACAAAAACAATCAGCATTTTTGGGTAGGATTATATGCCGATGGAATACCATATTCTATAGAATTAATAAACCCATCAAATACATGGAAAACAATATATATTGATTTAACATCAACAATAAAATCTCACCCTGCAAATGCTTATATGTTGTTTTTTAATACAGAATGGGATGGAAACAATCAAGGAACGATTTTTTTAAATAATATTAAATTAGTTAATTATGAATAAAGTTTTACATACCATAAAATATATAGTATCTGATTATTTAATGGCTGTTTTATCGTGGACTTTATTTTTTAGTTATAGAAAAATTTATATCGAATCGTTAAAATATGGTAGCGAAGTGCCAATTAAATTTGATACTACCTACTTTATAGGAGTTATTTCAATTCCATTATTTTGGTTGCTACTTTATTATTTAAGTAGCTACTACAAAGATGTTTATCGTAAATCAAGGCTAAAAGAGCTTTGGTCAACATTGTTTGTTTCGCTTGTGGGTGTAATAATAATTTTCTTTGCACTAATTTTAGATGACGAAATAATATCATATAAAAATTATTATAGCTCATTTTCAATTCTTTTTACATTACATTTTGCTTTAACATATATCCCTAGAGCAATAATAACAACACGAACAGCTCATAAAATACAAAACAGAAAAATTGGGTTTAATACTTTAATAATTGGTAGTAATGAAAAAGCTTTAAAACTCTATAACGAGTTAAACTCATCAAAAAAATCGGCAGGATATAGATTTATTGGATTTGTTAGTATTTATAAAAAAGATAATTATTTGTTAGATAATAAGTTATCTCATTTAGGAGATATTAATAATTTAAGTGATTTAATTAAAGATTACAAAATAGAAGAAGTAATTATAGTAATAGAAACATCAGAACAAGAAATTTTAGGTCAAATAATCAATAAAATTTCAAACTATAAAATTATTGTTAAAGTAATACCCTCGATGTATGATATTATTACAGGTAGAGCTAGAATTTCATCGCTATTTGGCGAGCCACTTATTACCATAAAGCATGAGCTAATGCCTATTTGGCAATCTAATATTAAGCGGCTTGTTGATATAATAGGTTCAATTGCAGCAATAATTTTTTTATTACCATTGTATATAATAGCAGCAATAGGAGTAAAACTTTCATCTAAAGGGCCAATTTTTTATAGTCACGAAAGAATAGGAAGATATGGAAATCCTTTTACTATATACAAATTTAGGTCGATGAAACAAAATTCTGAAAAAAATGGACCTGCACTTTCAAGTCATAACGACCCTAGAATAACAAAATTCGGTAAATTTATGCGTAAATCTCGCCTTGATGAATTACCACAATTTTATAATGTTATTATTGGAGATATGTCCTTAGTGGGTCCCAGACCAGAAAGACAATTTTTTATTGATAAAATTGTTGAAGTAGCACCACACTACATTCATTTACTAAAAGTTAGACCAGGTATTACATCTTGGGGACAAGTTAAATTTGGTTATGCCGAAAATGTTGATGAAATGGTAGAACGATTAAAATATGATATTATCTATATTGAAAACATGTCGCTTTATGTTGATTTAAAAATAATTATTTATACTGTAAAAATTATTCTTAAATTAGAGGGCAAATAAATCTTAAATTAAATGCGTATTATTATTATAGATGAGGTTCATAACGCTTTGATAGACACACTCGCAGAAGCTAATTATCAACTAAACTATGTACCTAAAATAAAAGCTGATGAGCTTAAAACAATAGTTGCAGATTATAATGGAATTATTGTTCGTAGCAAAATGAGGATTTCATCAGAATTAATAGATATAGCTAAAAACTTAAAGTTTATTGCTAGAGTTGGTGCGGGTTTAGAAAATATAGATACTGAGTATGCAAAATCTAAAAATATTAAAGTTATAAATTCGCCAGAAGGCAATAGAGATGCTGTTGGCGAACATGCTGTGGCTATGTTGCTAAATATATTTAACAAAATAAATATAGCAAACACTCAAGTAAAAACAGGAGTTTGGGATAGAGAACAAAACCGTGGTGAAGAATTAGGAGGAAAAACAATTGGCATTATTGGTTATGGAAACACTGGTAGTGCTTTTGCAAAAAAACTTTCGGGTTTTAATGTGAAAGTTTTAGCCTACGACAAATACAAAAAAGGCTTTTCCGATAATTATGTTACAGAAACAAACTTAAATAATTTACTTAACAAAGTCGATGTTTTAAGCTTTCATGTACCATTAACTGATGAAACAAAGCAAATGTTTAATGACGGTTTTATACAAAAAATTAAAAACAATATTTATTTAATAAATACATCAAGAGGAGAGGTTGTAGATACAAAAGACTTAGTTGTAGCTTTAAAAAATAAAAAAATTAAAGCTGCTTGTTTAGATGTTTTAGAATATGAGAAACTTAGTTTTGAAGATATTTATAATAATAATAATAATGCGGAATTTAATTATTTAATAAATTCAGAAAATGTTATTTTAACTCCTCATATTGCCGGTTGGACACACCAATCTTATTATAAAATTTCTAAAATAATTGCAGAAAAAATAATAGATAAATTTCATTTATTGTAAAAAAAAAGGAAACCTCCTCTCTATAATAAATCCATCTATATTTTTTTGTTTTCAACTTGATAAACCTGAGTTTGAGTTAATTTTCCTTTTAACTCCATATTTCCTAAATCGGTATATTGAAATGATGATTTATCAGTTAATGATTTATATAAATCTGCTGATATTAATAAATCGGCATTGTATTTATTACAAATAGATTCTATACGTGCTGTGGTATTCATAACATCGCCACTATAATCCATTTGTTTTTTTATAGAACCTAAAAAAGCTGCTGTTACCATTCCTACGTGCGAGCCTGCCTTAAATACAGGAAAAAAACCAAATTCTTCTATAAATTTTTGTTTGTATTCTTGTAAAGAATTATTGTAATAAAAATAGAAATTTATACAATTAGAGTTTTCTATACCTTTTGTTTTTTGCCAAGTAAGAATTACTTCATCGCCTACATATTTTAATATTTTTGCATCGGTATTTATTATAGATTTTTCCATAATTTCATAACATAAATTAATAAATTCAACAAATTTATGATTACCAATTTTTTCGGCAATAGTGGTAGAATCTTTTAAATCTAAGAACATTATAACTCGCTCTTGTTCTATTGGTTTATTATATTTTGAAATCAAAAAATTTAATATAAACTTATTGCCTAAATGTTTTTCTAATTCTATAAAAAGTACTATTACAACAGTAACCATAATTATATTAAATAATAGTATGATAAAATCTTTATCAAAACGTATTTTTATAACATTAATATCTTTAAAATTATAGATTGTATCAAAATATTTAAGAACAAAAATTAAACTAAATATAGACAACAACAATAAGGATACTCTTATAAAATTGCGGGTAATAATAGAAAGCGAATAAAATTTTATTGTATTTGTGATTTCATATATTAAGCCAATGCTAACACCATAAAAGAAACTAAAAAAAGCTCTTGGTAAACCAAATTTTTCTCCAATAATAAATCTTATTATAAAGAAAAAGACTAATAAGGTAAAAACACCAAATTTTAATACCTTGTTAAGTTTATATCTAAAAAATTTATCAAATATCATATTTTATTTTTTGTAAAAATAAGTTTTTATTTTAACATAAAAAAGCACCTACAATTGCAGGTGCTTTCTCACTTGGTTTTACAAAGATTTACTGTTTAACAAATTTACCTACATAATTTTCAAGCTTTATAAAATAAATTCCTTCGTTTAAATCGGAAATATTTATTTTTAGTTCTTCAGATGTTTGATAAACATCTATTGTTTTTAAAACTTTTCCGCTGATATCAAAAATTTCTATTTTATTGATATTCAGCTTGTCTAAACCAATAATAGTTAATTGCTCTTTTGCAGGATTTGGATAAATTTTTAATATTTTATTAAAATCTATTTCTTCAACTGTCGTGTTATTTCCTAATTGAAATAATAAGGTATCTTTACAATGAACTTGGCTTCCAACATATCCTATATCTAATGTTATCAATGAAATAAAATCAACTGCTAACCAACTTGAATCTTGAGCTAATAATCCGTAAAGCGAATCTACAACACAATTTGCACCATAATCAATCTGTTCATCAAAACTAGGTATTCCATTTTCGTCATCTTGAGCTAAAGTGGAATTCTGCCAACAAGTCATTATTGTATGATTAATTGTATCACCACAAACAATAATACTAGAATTAATTATTTTTATCATACCATTGTTTTGCCCATAAGACGCATCAATATTATTTGTAAGCGGCGTAACAATTTCTGGATCTTTTATAATAACCGTATTTAAAGGAGAATAACAACCCCAATTACTTGATGTTTGCAAACTAACAACATGTTCTAAAGAATTACAATCAGTTTGATGCCAACGAGGATAATAAATACTATCTGTTGTTGATACAACAGCAGAATCTATTGTTGGATTATCAGAGAAAGTCCAATTGAATGTTGTTGGATTTGCCTCAGTATCATCTTTTGCCCAAACTTTTGCCGATTGATTATGACAATATGGTCGGCGAAATCCAATTTCTGCTGATGGGTTCTTGGCTATCGTTAATAGCAGTGTGTCGCAAGAACTTCAACCATAATTATCATCAACTTCAAGTATTAAAGTGTAATAATCTCCAAAAGTATTTGAAATATCTGAATTAAAAATATTAGCAGACAAGGTATCATTTATTACTGATGAATTAGGGTCGTTTGCTAAAGAAATACCTGATAAAGGGTGATACCATCTATTAGAAATATGCGTAAAAATTATTGTTGTATCATCAAGTTCGTAAACTGTTGTTTCTATACTCGCATTTAAAATATATTTATCATTAATATCATTAAAACAAACTGTATCAACAGCTACATCTTTTACATAATCTCCTGTTGAAGTTGTAGTATTTTGCAATCTGTAACAATCAATACATGCATTAATTTTTAGTCTATCTAAAATAATTACAACTGTATCGTAACCTACACATGCACCTAAAGTTTCTTGCAAAACAAAAACATATGCTCCATTTTCTGATGCAGTAAACTCCGCCATAGAACTTGTGCTATCTGTAAAAACAACACTACCTGTCCCTGTTAATAAAGACCATAATGCAGTTGCATTTGTATCAGTTAAAACCCCTTCTAAACTAGCACCTGTTGTACTACAAGAAACATAATCTTGTCCTGCATTAGGTTTGCATTGTGCATTAGTTTCGTTTATAAAAAAGAAACTAATAAATAAAACTACAATAATTTTGAGAGAAGTTTGTTTTTTCATAATAATTAGTTTTGTTTATAATATATTGACAAATCTAAACATAAAATAGTTGTCTAAAATAAATAAAACATATTTTTTATATAAATCTCAATTTCGCAGTTATTAGAGTTAAGCACCCGATAGTCACGGCGTGAGCATGTTCAAAAAGCCGCTAGTTATAATGTTACTAAATGTTTTAACATCAATAACTCACACCGTGACTTGCGAATTTAAGGATAAAAAATATTTTTTGCATAACACTTTAGTTTAGCATAATTTTACCAATATTTTAAAATCAGAAATTATGGATTATTTAACATACAAAAACCCCGATTATTTTGCTGTTGATGATTTACTAACAGAAGAACATAAACTTGTTCGTCAATCAATACGCGATTGGGTAAACCGAAAAGTTAAACCTGTTATAGATAAATATAATCACGAACATAAATTTCCAGAATTTATAATAAAAGATATGGGAGAATTGGGTGCTTTTGGACCTTATATCCCCGAAAAATATGGTGCTGCAGGTATGGATTATATTGCCTACGGTGTAATAATGCAAGAACTAGAACGTGCCGATTCTGGCATTCGCTCAGCTGCATCGGTGCAATCTTCTTTGGTTATGTATCCTATTTACGAGTTTGGAAACGAAGAACAACGCAAAAAATATTTACCAAAACTTGCCGCAGGCGAACTTGTTGGAGCATTTGGTTTAACCGAACCAAACCATGGTTCCGACCCTGGTAGTATGGAAACAAAAATTGTAGATAAAGGCGATTACTACTTACTTAACGGAGCAAAAATGTGGATTACTAACTCCCCTATTGCCGACATTGCAATTGTTTGGGCAAGAGACGAAGAAGGAATTGTTCGTGGCTTGATTGTAGAAAAAGGTATGAAAGGTTTTACTACTCCCGAAACTCACAATAAATGGTCGCTTCGTTCGTCTGTTACAGGAGAGTTGGTTTTTGATGATGTTGAAATTCCAAAAGAAAATGTGCTGCCAAACATTAAAGGTTTAAAAGGACCAATGATGTGCTTAAACTCGGCTCGCTATGGTATTGCTTGGGGTGTTATTGGTGCTGCATCAGATTGTTATGATACAGCTTTGCAATATTCTTTGGAACGCAAACAATTTAATAAGCCAATTGCAAGTTTTCAGCTAACACAAAAGAAACTTGCCGAAATGCTTACAGAAATTACAAAAGCTCAACTTTTGGCATGGCGTATGGGAGTTCTTAAAAACGAAGGAAAAGTTACTCCTTCGCAAATATCAATGTGCAAACGTAATAATGTTGAAATGGCATTGAAAATAGCAAGAGATTCTCGTCAAATACTCGGTGCAATGGGGATTTCTGGAGAATATCCTATTATGCGACATATGATAAACTTAGAATCGGTAATTACTTATGAGGGTACTCACGATATTCATCTTTTAATTACAGGCTTTGATATAACCAATATAGCTGCCTTTAAATAGAGTCTATTTAGGGTCTGCTGAAAAGCTCTGAGGTGTATTAGATTTTTATATTCTGAAA
>CAZRWZ010000078.1:0-10987 GCA_964603745.1 uncultured Bacteroidaceae bacterium
TAAATAATTTTCTAAATTTTGTATAATACTCATTCCACCAATTTCTTGCTTTAATTCTAAAATTGAAATAGGAAAAAGTAAATTAGTTATATTTCTCCCTGTAAGTGGCTCGCCTATTTGTGTTTGTAGTAAAAAAGAAGATGAACCACTTGCTATAATTTTTGTTTGAGGTAAATTATCAACAAGAATTTTTAATCCCCAAGCTATATCTTTAATGCGTTGAGCTTCATCAATAAAAATTATATCATAATCTTGAAAAACTGTTAAAATTTTATTTTTATCGTTGGAACTTAATATTTTTCTAAGCTGAATATCATCACCCTCTCCAATAAACACCTTTTTATCAGTACTTTGTAAAAGTAATTTTATAAGTTCTGTTTTTCCAACTCTACGTGGTCCGTAAATTAAATTTACTTTTTTATCTTTTAAAAAATTACCTTCTCTTTCATAAAATCGTTTTATCCACATGTTTTTTTTAACAAAAAAAGTTCATTTATCTTAATTTGGCAAGTTTAGTTTCCGTATTTTGCTAAATTTGGCAAGTTTGTATTGGTTTTATGTGCAGATTTAAGTTTATAGAAAAAATTAATCTTTAGAATTAATAATACTCTCAGAGAGTAATCCGTAAATTTTCTGATAGTCTTTATCTTTTTCTAATAACTTAAGATGTTCGTTTATCAAGCTTAAATCTTTTCTGTTTGCAGGACCTGTTTGCGATTGTTTTGGACTATTTTTAATTGCCTTGTTTACAGTTTCTTGTATCAATGGTTTTAAAATATCAAACGATATATTATTTTTCACCAAAATATCCTCAGAAACAGAAAATAAATAATTTGTAAAATTACAAGCAAATACTGCTGCAACATGAACTAGTTTACGTTTTTCAGAATTTATATTAAAAATATTATCACTAAATTTTTTAGTAAAATCTTCTAATAATCTTAAGTTTTTATTGTTATTTGCCTCTAATAAAAAAGGTATCTTGCTATAATCTAACTCAGTATTTTTAGAAAAAGTTTGCAAAGGATACCACACACCATAATTTTGAAACTTATTTAACACACACAGTTTTTTTGTTCCGGAAGTATGCACAACAATTCCATTTGCAATATTTAAGTTAGCAACAAGCTCTTCAATAAAATCATCAACAACAGAAATTATATACAAATCGGCATTTTTATTCACTTTAGAAATATTATTTACAAAACTAGCACCAAGTTTTTTAGCTAAAACATTGCCACTTTCATCAAATTTATTGTACACCTCAATAACACTATGCCCCGAATGGGATAGTATATTTCCTAAATGACTTGCAACATTTCCGCTGCCAAGCAACACTATTTTCATTTTTTTAGTCTATATTTACAATACAAAATAAGAATTAAATTTTTGATTAAAAAAATCATACATATAATTAAATTTGAAAAATACAGAAAACTGTTAATTATGAAAAAAATATTCGTTTTATTATTAATAACATTTGCAAGTATTGTAAATGCCCACGATTTTACCGAATTATACATAAAATTTATTATCACGCCGGATTTAGACATGAAATATGTGAACGAAATTGCAACAATATATAAAATTGATGGCGATACTGCCTATGCAATTGTTGACGAAAAAGGATTTTATGCTTTTAAAAAATTAGAACATAAATTTAAAACATTGCCCGATCCAAGCTTTGCAACAAGAGCATTAACAATGGCTACAACAGTATCAGACATGTATAGTTGGAACAAATACCCTACACACGAAGTTTATGTTCAAATGATGCAAAATTTTGCAACAAACTATCCTAATATATGCAGATTAGACACATTAGGATTTTCTGTAGAAGGAAGACCTGTTTTATATGTAAAAATATCTGACAATGTTGATACCGACGAAGACGAACCCGAATTTCTTTACACCGGACAAATGCACGGCGACGAACTTGTAACATACATAATGTTTCTTAGATTAGCAGACTATATTTTAAGCAATTACAACACCGATACAAATATTGCAAATCTTGTAAATAATATGGAAATATACATTAACCCTCTTTCTAATCCTGATGGAACTTACGCCGGTGGCAATAACACTGTATCGGGAGCTGTTAGAGTAAATGCAAACAATGTAGATTTAAACAGAAATTATCCTAATCCCACACATGGAAACCATCCTGATGGAGCAGCATGGCAAAAAGAAACAATTATGATGATGGATTTTGCTACAAATAAAGATTTTGTTATGTCGGCAAATTCTCATTCTGGTGCAGAACTTGTAAATTATCCTTGGGATACATGGTCAACAAGTGAAAATGCACACCCCGATAACACTTGGTGGTTTAATGTAAGCACAAACTATGCAAACTCTGTTCATGCAGTAGAACCCAATTATTTAACAGGAATGAACAATGGTGTTACACAAGGTAAAGATTGGTATGAAGCTTACGGAAGTCGTCAAGATTACATGAATTATTACCAAAATATTAGAGAAGTAACCTTAGAATTATCATCGGTTAAAGGTTTAGATGCCGCAGATTTACCTGCATATTGGGATTACAATAAAGATGCAATGCTAGGATATATGAAAGAAACATTGTTTGGTATAAGAGGTATTATTACCGATGCTTGTACAGGAAACCCTATAAAAGCCAAGGTAGAAATTGTTGAACACGACCACGATGGTTCTGAGGTATATTCATCATTGCCTATTGGAAATTATCATAGACCTATTTTAACAGGTATATACGATTTAACTTTTTCGGCAACTAACTACGAAACCCTTACTATTGCTAATGTCAATGCAAATATTGATAGTATTACTGTTGTTAATGTTCAGTTAAATCCTTCTGCAACTACGGTTGATTTTACTGCTGATAATCAAACTTCGTGTTCGGGAATAATTAATTTTTCTACTAATATAACAGGTTTTAGTAATTTTTATTGGAATTTTGGCGATGGAACTACTTCTACAGAACAAAACCCAAGCCACCTATACCCTACCGAAGGAAATTATACTGTTAGTTTAATTTTTGAAATGTGTGGAAATATAGATTCTTTAGTAAAAACAGATTTTATAAATATCGATTTAAACACTGCTCCTAATGTTGCAGATGTTTCAACCTGTGATGGTGCAAGTTCCTTTGTTTTAGAAGCAACACCTGCAAATAATGGTAATATTATTTGGTATAATTCATCTTTTGACTCGTTAACTACAGGAAATTCTTACACAACACCTGTTTTATCTAATACAACAAGTTATTACGTACAAGAAATTGGTTCTATAATTACAGAAAATGTTGGCAAATTAGACAGCTCAGATGGTGGCGGTTTTTTTAACAATGATAGATATTTAATTTTTGATGCATATCAAGATTTTACATTAAAATCGGTATTATTATATTCTAATAGCTATGGTGTTAGAAATATTGCTGTTAAAAACAATAACGGAACTTTAATTCATCAAGGAAATTATGCTATAGATATTGGAGAACACAGAATAGATTTAAATTATTTTATACCTGCCGGAACAGATTATCAATTAAAAATAGAATCTACAAATCCAGATTTATATAGAAGTAACAATGGTGTTAGTTTTCCTTATAATATAAATGGAGTTGTTAGTATAAAACAATCTGATGCAGGTATGGATTACTATTATTATTTTTACGATTGGGAAATAGAATATGCAAGTGAGTGTGTTAGTAATATGGAAGAAGTGAATGTTATTATTGATGAAAACCCTGTTGCTCATTTCAATTTTGATACAAATGCCAATCACGTTCAGTTTATTAATACAGGAATAAACGCCACAGATTATAGTTGGGATTTTGGCGACGAACAAACATCAACAGAAGAAAATCCATATTACACTTATGCCGAAGAAGGTACGTATATTGTAACACTTAGCGTTTTAAATGCTTGTGGCACAGATATATTTACTGATACGGTTGTTATAGTATCTACCGATAATATTGAAAAAATATCAGATAATAGTTTCTATATTTATCCAAATCCTGCAACATCGTTTGTAGAAATTTTAAGTACTAAGTTTTCAATCTTAAAAATTGAACTTATGGATATTTCAGGCAAACAAGTTGATGTTTTAGATAATATTTATGAAAACAAAGTAAATATTGATATTTCTGAATTGCAAAACGGAATTTACTTTATAAAAATATCTACTTTAAAAAACCGTGTTATTATTAAGAAATTTATAAAAGAGGATTTTTAGAAAAATAGGAATATCCCTAAAACTCATCTTTTATTTAAAAACTTTATTAATTTCTTCAAAAAGTCGTTTTCTATTAAATGGCTTAGTTAAATAACCATTAAAGCCTAATTTCTCAGCTTTTTCAATATCTTCTTTAAAAGCATTTGCCGTTTGAGCAATTATTTTAGCATTAGGTTTTATCTCTCTAATTTTGCTAAAAATTTCCCAACCATTCATACCTGGCATATTAATATCTAAAAAAATCACATCAAAATTATTTTCACTAATCAATTCTAGTGCCTCTACCCCACTAATAGCCCTTTTTATATTATTATTTTTTGCAGATAATAATTCTTTTAAATAAATATAATTATTTTGGTCATCTTCAATTATAAGTATTGCTTTGTTATCAAGATTTATGGTGTTATAGTTTAATACTTGTTTGTTTGTTGTTGCTGCCATTTTATATGGGATTGTAAAATAAAATGTTGTTCCTTTATTTAAAGTAGATTTTAACCATATTTTTCCGGAAAATAAATCTACAATATTTTTAGAAATAGATAAACCTAAGCCTGAACCTCCATATTTTCTAGATGCTTTACTGTCTAATTGTGTAAAGCGTTCAAATATTCTTTTTTTACTATCTTCTGATATACCTATGCCTGTATCTTTTACAAAAAACTTAATAAATTTAACATCGTGTTCTTCAACAATATCATAACCAAAAGAAATTTCTCCTTTATTAGTAAATTTATTAGAATTACTTAATAAATTTGTTAATACCTGCTTAATTCTGTGTTCATCACTAATTATAAGTTCGTCATTATCAGTAGGTAAAAACAATTTTAATTCAACATCCTTGTTTTTTATTAATTTATTAAATGTTTCGTACACACCGTATAGCAAATTGTGTAGATTAAAACTATTTTCTACAATAGAAATTTTATTTGCTTCAAATTTAGAGATGTCAATAATATCGTTTATAATATTTAAAAGTGTTTCGCCATTTTGCTGAACAATATCAATATATTTTTTTTGCGATTTATCTAATTTTGTTTCTGCAATAATTTCAGAAAAACCTATAATGCCATTAAGTGGTGTTCTTATTTCGTGACTCATATTAGCTAAAAACACAGATGTTAACATTTCAGATTGTTGAGCTTTTTCTATAAGTTTATCTCTATCTTTAATAATATTATTGAAATCGTATTGTAATAGTTTTATTGCAGCAAACACTTCTGCAAATGGGTCGTTATCTGGTATTTTTGTGTATTCAACATCTTTTACCTCTCTCCACGATATTGTGCCTAACAAGTTGAATAATTGCAATAATCTCTCTTGTTGATGTAGTTTTAATTCATTAATTTCTTTATGTAAATTTATTATTTTTATTTTATACTTACTTTTAAATAATTGAAAAAACGAATCTTTAAAAGTCAGTTCTTTTTTCTTAGGTATAATACCCTTGTAAGTTAAAGCAAAACGAATGGCTTCTGTTAAATTTTCTTTTACAAACACTTTTTTATTAAAAGAACCAGACAAAGACATGCTATATTTAACAACCAAATTTAACATAGGATTAAGATTGAAAAAAGCTACGTTTTCTACGTTTGGCATAATTTCTTCAAACCATTTTGTAGCTTCTTTTCTGCTTGTTAATGAAGCCATCTTTAAATCTTTTAAATCTAAGAAAAAGAAATATTTTTTTTCTTTACTTAATTGGTCTTCTATAATATTTTCCAAAGTATTAACAAGAATTGCCATATCTCCTTGTGAGAAAAATCCTTTTAATTTTCTTAAAATAATATTATCATCAATTAGATATGTTTCGTATTTTAATCTTCCATTATCAATATCTCCATTCCACGAATCTTTAGCTATTACAGAAATTTTTCTAAGTAAAACAGAAAGGTCATCTTTATCCTCAGTCCTGCCTATTGTTAATTTATCAAAATTAATTTTCCATAAAGCTTCATTAAAATTTTTTACAATATAAACTTTATTAAATTTATTAGATAAAACCTTACCACTTATAATTATAGCTTGAGAAGTGATATCTAGGCTAGCAAAAAAAACTAAATTAAATCTGTCGATATTTTTAAATATCCAATCCTTATAGTGTATTCTAATTTTTGGTGGTATTTCTTTTAAATCTTTATAATCATGAAAAAGAAATATGTCGTTTTTTTCTCTTTTAACTATTTCATCTAATAGAGATAAGCCTTTTATATAACTCTCAAAATCAGCTTTTCCTGTAATTTTTATCTTTAATATTTTATTGTCTAATAATTCAACTTCTTGAACATAATTAGAACTTTTGGCTTGATATGAATATGTGTTTTTTTTATTATCGGAATGCATTAACAATATTATTATTTTATACACAAATGTAGATAAAAAGTTTGAAAGTTTTAAGATTACACTATTTTTTATTCTTAATGAAGATTCTAAAAAGTTACATTTACTCATTGAACTTATCATTTAGCAAACAAAAAGTAATTAATAATGTGTAATTAGTAATGTGTAATTAGTAATGTGTAATTAATAATTAGCAATAGAACAATTTAACAATAGAACAGTTTAACAATAGAACAGTTTAACAATAGAACAGTTTAACAATAGAACAATTTAACAATAGAAAATGTATCTTTGTAAAAAAAAGTAAGAAATGGCAGACGATAAAAAAATAATATTTTCGATGGCGGGTGTAAGTAAAACCTACCAACAGAATAACAAAACAGTATTAAATAATATTTATTTAAGTTTCTTTTACGGAGCAAAAATAGGAGTATTAGGTTTAAACGGTTCAGGAAAATCAACACTTTTAAAAATAATTGCAGGAATAGAAAAAGAATATCGTGGCGATGTAGTTTGGGGAAAAGGCTACACTGTAGGATATTTAGAGCAAGAGCCACTTTTAAACAATGATAAAACTGTTATCGAAGTTGTAAAAGAAGGACTTGCCGATACTTTTGCAATTCTTGACGAATACAATAAAATTAACGATATGTTTGGCTTGCCCGAGGTTTACGAAAACCCCGACAAAATGGACGAGCTAATGAAAAAGCAAGCAGTACTTCAAGATAAAATTGATGCTGTTGATGCTTGGGATATAGATACAAAACTTGAAATTGCAATGGACGCATTGCGAACAGCCCCTGCGGATACTCCAATAAACATACTTAGCGGTGGAGAACGCAGGCGTGTAGCTTTATGCCGATTACTTTTGCAAGAACCCGATGTTTTGCTTCTTGATGAGCCAACAAACCATTTAGATGCAGAATCTGTGCTTTGGTTAGAGCAGCATTTGCAGCAATACAAAGGAACTGTAATAGCCGTTACTCACGATAGATATTTTTTAGATAATGTAGCAGGTTGGATTTTAGAACTAGACCGTGGCGAAGGTATCCCGTGGGAAGGAAACTATAGTTCTTGGCTCGAGCAAAAATCTGATAGACTTGCAAAAGAAGAAAAACAAGAAAGCAAACGCCGTAAAACCTTGCAGCGTGAGTTAGAATGGGTACGTATGAACCCAAAAGGTCGTCATGCAAAATCTAAAGCACGATTAAATTCTTACGATGCTTTGCTTAACGAAGAACAGAAATCTAAAGAGGAACGCTTGCAAATATTTATCCCTAACGGACCTCGTTTGGGTAATAAAGTAATTAAAGTTAATGATGTAGCAAAAGGATTTGACGATGTTTTACTTTACGAAAACTTAAGTTTTGAGCTCCCAACAAACGGTATTGTAGGTATTATTGGACCAAACGGAGCAGGAAAAACCACTTTGTTTAAAATGATTATGGGCGAAGAAAATCCTGATAAAGGAAGTTTTGATATTGGTGATACGGTTAAGGTTTCGTATGTTGATCAAGCTCATTCAAACATCAATAAAGACAAAACAATTTGGGAAAATTTTGCCGGCGGACAAGAACAGATTATGATGGGCGGAAAACTTGTAAATACTCGTGCTTATCTTAGCCGATTTAACTTTGGTGGTTCGGAGCAAAACAAAAAAGTTAGCGAACTTTCGGGTGGCGAGCGAAACCGTTTGCATTTGGCAATGACACTTAAAGATGAAGGTAATGTATTACTTTTAGACGAGCCTACAAACGACCTCGACATCAACACATTAAGAGCCTTAGAAGATGGCTTAGATAACTTTGCAGGTTGTGCCGTAATAATCTCTCACGACCGTTGGTTTTTAGATAGGATATGCACACATATTCTTGCTTTTGAAGGCGATAGTACTGCATATTTTTTCGAAGGTTCTTTTTCCGATTACGAAGAAAACAAAAAGAAACGATTAGGAGATACTACTCCAAAACGTATTAAATACAAAAAACTTGTGAGATAATGATAGAAAAAGTAGATGCAAAACAATTTCTTGATTTATCGGAAACAATACCGATGATAGATGTTCGTTCTCCTGCCGAATTTGCAAAAGCACATATTCCCAGAGCCAAAAACATTCCTTTGTTTTCTAACGAAGAAAGAGCAGAGGTAGGTATTATTTATAAACGACAGAACAAAGAAAAAGCAATACTTTCTGGCTTAGAGATTGTAGGACCAAAACTTAAATATTTTGCACAAAAAGCTCTTAAGCTCTCAAAAAACAACAAATTATTAGTGCATTGTTGGCGTGGCGGAATGCGTAGTGCAAACATGGCGTGGCTTTTCGATACTGTGGGTATTGATGTTGTTTTGCTAGAAGGCGGCTACAAAGCTTTTCGCACTTATGCAAAACAAGAACTTGCAAAACCAGCAAAAATTAAAATATTAAGCGGTAGCACAGGCAGCGGTAAAACCGATATTCTTAAAGAAATGCAAAAACTTGGTGCTCAAATTGTAGATTTAGAGGGCTTGGCACATCACAAAGGCTCGGCATTTGGGGCTATCGGCGAAAAGCCGCAAGAAGAAACCGAAATGTTTGAAAACCGTTTGTTTTGGGAATTTCGTAAATTAGATTACAACAAAACAATTTGGCTAGAAGACGAAAGCAAGGCTATTGGCAAAAACTATATTCCAGATGAAGTATTTTTGCAAATGCGTGTTGCCGATGTTGTTAAAATAAATATCCCTAAAGAAATAAGAATTAAACGCTTGGTAAACGAATATACAAATGCCGATAAGGATTTGCTAATATATCATATCAATAGAATTTCTAAACGACTTGGACCAAACAACGCAAAACTTGCCATTGAAGCAGTTGAGCAAAACGATATGAATATAGCTGTAGATATTAGTTTGTCGTTTTACGATAAAGCTTACGATTATGGCTTAACTAAAAGAGAATTGTCTAATATAATTGAAATTGATATTGATGAAGATAAGCCTGAAAATACTGCGAAAGAATTGTTAGTTAATAGTTAGGTACAATACCAATAACATCACCAAATGACATATAAAAACTTTATCTTTTTATTCCATATATTTTTGCCAAGTTACAAGAATGTATTTTGATTTGCCATTTTCTGTTTTTTCCATAAAACCATATTCGTAACAAAAAAGATATAGATTGTTGTTTTTAGCTTTCCAATAATTTGTAAAATATTTAGGATTAAAACCTTCGTTTAATAATTTTGCTTTAACAACTGTTGCTTTTCCTGCTTTGTTATATTGTTTTAGAATTTGCCTATTCTTTTTTAAAATTTTATCTACTGTTTGAAAATGTGTTTTATCTTTTTTTAAGTTTTTTTTGTAATGATATGCAGATTTACAATATTGAGAACAGAATTTTTTATCTGTTCTACCTTCAATTATTTCATTACACTCTAAACATTTATTTAATATTTCATTATCCATCATATCCGTAGTCGTATATTTAAACGTATAAATGTACGGTTATTTTTGGTTTAAGTAAAATTTATACTGTTATTTGCTTAAAAAAATGAATAATAATCTTAAAACAATAACATTAAGGCATCTTTTTATAGATAAGAAGCAACATATTGGTATTGAGTTTATAAACAATCCGGCTATTGATAGTATTTTAAAATCGATGAATAGTGTAAGATGGAATAGCGAATTCAATATGTATGTTATGCTAAATAGCAAAAATAATTTTGATAAGATTTTTAAGCTATTTAAAGGTATTGCGTGGATTAATCTTAAGTATTTTTATAGGGATAAGCCAGTAAATACTAGTATAGAAGAGCCTGATTATTCATCATACAAAACAAAAAAGAGAAAAGAAAATCAACGAAAGTGCCCTGATGAGTTTATTGATAAATTACAGGTATTACGATATAGCAAAAACACTGTAATCACTTATGTTAATTTGTTTGAAAAGTTTATAAATTACTATAAAGATATAGATTTAATCGAAATTAACGAAACACATATAAAAGAGTATATTATAAATTTGGTTAAAAACAAAGCATCTTATTCGCTTCAGAACCAAAGTATTAATGCAATAAAATTTTATTACGAAATTGTATTAGGTTTACCCAATAGGTTTTATTTTATAGACAGACCTAAAAAAGAGAAAGAGAAACTACCTACAGTGCTTAGTGTGGAAGAAGTTCAGCGATTATTAAAAAGTATAACTAACTTAAAACATAAAGCTATTTTAACAACAATTTATTCGGCAGGATTAAGAATATCGGAGCTTATAAACCTAAAGATAAGCGACATACAAAGCGATAGAGCTTTAATCTTGATAAGAGATGCCAAAGGAGGCAAAGACAGAAATTCTATATTAGGCAAGAAAACACTTGAGATATTAAGAGAATATTATATTCAGTATAAGCCAGAAACATATTTGTTTGAGGGGCAAAAAGGT
>CAZRWZ010000079.1:0-10879 GCA_964603745.1 uncultured Bacteroidaceae bacterium
CTAATTTTCTTAAAATCAATAAACAAGATAAATAGAATAAATAAAAACGGCAATGCAGGAACTTTATATCGTACTAATGCACCAAGTACAGGAGTGGTTAAGCCAATTAAAACAAAAAGTGTAATTACAAAAGAGGATATTAATAATATTTCGGGTAAAAGGGTTTTAACTCTCTTAGTATTAAAATATTTTATGCTTAAAAGAAACAAAATTAATATTATAAAATTTTCTATAAATGCAGGAATTACAATTGCTGAATGAATATCAGTAACAAAAGGTCGGAAAAAACTATTGAGCAAAGCATAAGGAATATTTTTTGCAAAAGAAATAAAATTTGGTTCTAATTCGGGTAAATATATTCTACTGCCCACATGCCCCGAAGCATCGAGCATATTTATAAAATCGCCTTGTTTTTGGCATATAATTTCAGATAAATTATAGGAACTAAAAACTCCTGAATTAAAAAACAATACAATAATTAGGGTGTAAATACCAACAAAAATTAAAATACTGCGTTTTGTATTAAGTTGCTTAATAATGAAATAAGCAATTAATCCGGGTATCAACGAAAATAAAACATAAAATTTGAGTAATAACATCAATAATATTGATATAACAAAAGTGATGATACTAATTATTAAGTTTTTATTTTCGGTGATTTTAAAAAATGTATAAAACAGCAGCCCTAACATTGCAATAACTAAACTTTCTTTTAGTGCTGCCGAGGACCAAAACATAACAGATGGAGCAAAAAACACGGCTAATAATAATAAGTATTTTTGTGTTATAAATTTTGTAAAAACTTTGTAAATAGCTGTTAATCCTGCAAAAGAAAAGAAACTAAAAACTACCGAATGCACCCAAAAACTCCCAAAGCTTACAAAGTTTAATAAGATATGAATTCTAATAATCAAACGATTATCGTTAAGTAAACCATAGTTAAAAGATTTGTACCAAAACTCTGTATTATTTAAATATTTGTGCATATAATCGGCATCGCTATCAATTCCCACCAACAATTTAAAAAAATCGGTTGGATTTTTATTTAAGCTTTTAAATATTACTTTTCCGTCAAGAAAATATTTGTAAACATCTGATGTTTGATAACTGTCGTAGTAATATCTATAAATTATAGCGAGAATAATGCCGCTAAAAATTTTTATCAAAAATATTGAACCTACAATTTTAAACGAGATGTTGTCGAGTTTAAAAAACTTTAATTTGTAAATTAAAAACAGAAAAAAAAAAGTATAAAATATTGGTAATAGAAATTGCATATTAATTAGTTGCGTTCAACTTTTATAATTTTAACCGGACAAAGATTTTGTGCTTCTAAATTATCGTCATATTCATCGTCGCCAGTTATTAAATGGTAAAATTCTTTTTTTTGTTTTGCTCCTTTTAGAACTGCTTTGCCATCTGTTTTGTTCATATACCAAGTGTTTGGAGCAGCCTCTACACAGTAATTGCAGCCAATACATTTTCCTCGATGATGAGTAATTCTTATCATAAGTTTTTTACCTTTGTAAATGCAAAGTTAAAAATATTAATGAGTAAATACTTTAAAATATCAGTTCTTGTAGTTTCAGTTTTGTTTTTTTCGTGTGGTTTGCATAAAAATGAACAGAATCAAAACAATAATAAAGAAATACGTAGCGATTTTAGAATAATGTTCTATAATACGGAGAATTTTTTTGATACTAAGCACGACAGCCTAAAACGAGACCAAGAGTTTTTACCCGATGGTGCAAAACATTGGACAACTAATAAATTGCAAGATAAAATTATACATATTGCAAAAATTATTACAGCAGTAGGAGAATGGGAAACACCTGAACTTGTTGGTTTGTGCGAGGTAGAAAATCAAAATGTTTTAGAACAATTGGTTAATTATTCGCCTATAAAATCAATTAATTATCAGATAATACACAAAGAATCGCCCGACAGACGAGGAATAGACGTAGCCCTTTTATATAGGAAAGATAGATTTAAACCGGTGTATTTCAATTTTATTGAAATAAAAATGCCAAAACCATATTCAAGAACAAAAACTCGCGATTTGCTTTATGTAAAAGGTATTGTTTTGGGGCAAGATACAATTCATGTTTTTGTAAACCATTGGCCTTCGCGATGGGGTGGACAGCAAAAATCGGAGCCAAAACGTATGTATGTTGCAAGTGTTTTGAAACATCAAACCGATTCTATTTTGGGAGTAAACCCAAATTCTAGAATTATTATAATGGGCGATTTTAATGATGAGCCGGATAATATCAGTTTAAAAAAGATATTGAATGCCAAACGTGAAATCGAAGGCGAAGTTAATGATACAAGTTTGTATAATTTGATAGCAATTTTAAATAAAAAAACAGGACAAGGAACTTATAAATATCATGGAAGTTGGGGAGCTTTAGACCAATTTGTGGTTTCGGGTTATTTAATGAACAACAAAAGTACTTACACAAGTTTAGACGATGTACATATTTTTAAAGCAGATTTTCTTTTAGAAAAAGACGAAAAATATACAGGCGAACGTCCAAATAGAACATATATAGGCTATAAATATCATGGTGGATATAGCGACCATTTGCCAATTTATCTTGATTTAACATTAAAAAAATGAATTTAGTTTATGCTGCATTATTGGTTTTTGTGTTAAATATTCCGTTTGGATATTGGCGAGTAATGGAAAAGAAATTTTCGTGGCAATGGTTTGTTACTATTCATGCACCTATTCCGTTTGTTGTTTTGCTAAGATATGCTTTTAATCTAGGTTTTGCCTTGTACACTTATCCTGTAATGGTTTTGGCGTTTTTTAGCGGCCAGTTTTTTGGTAAAATTTTAAATAAAAAATTTGCTAAAAAAAATTCTGTTACTAAGAATATTTTTAAAGATATTTCTGTTCTGTTTTTTAATACCTAAGCCATTTCCACAATTCTTTATAGCTTATTTTTTTACCATACATTAAAATTCCTGTTCGATATATTTTTGCAGCAATTTTTGTTGTTAAAATAAAAGTGGCAATTAATATTGCTGCCGATAAAAATATTTGCAGATAAGGAACATTAAAAGGAATTCGTACCATCATAATAATTGGCGAAGTAAAAGGTATCATAGAAAACCACATTGCAAGTTTGCCATCGGGTTGTTGAATTATTGCTTGCATCATTACAAACGAGAGTATCAGCGGCACCGTTATCGGGAGCATAAACTGTTGCGTATCAGCTTCGCTATCAACGGCAGCCCCTATTGCTGCAAAAAGTGATGCATAAAGTAGGTATCCACCTAAAAAGTAAAACAAAAATGACCCTAGCATAGCAAACCAATTAATATTACCTATTATATCAAAAGCTTTTGAAACTTCTCTGTTAATTTTTTCTTGGTCGAAATCTTTTTCTGGGCTTATTGTTTTAACATTGCCACCCATAATACTTTGTGCCGACATTTGCTCTGCAACTTTTTCGCTTGCCGATGGTAAAATCACTGTTTGAACCACTGTAACAATTGCAAAAGTTAAGATAATCCACAATAAAAACTGTGTTAAACCTACAAATGCAATACCAATTATTTTGCCCATCATTAGCTGAAAAGGTTTTACCGAAGAAACAATTACTTCAATAATTCTACTTGTTTTTTCTTCAATAACTCCACGCATTACTTGAGCTCCATACATAAAAATAAACATGTATATAAGCACTCCGCCTATAACTCCAAGCACCATTTTTAATTCTTCGTTGTTAGATTGCAGTTGTCCTTTAGAGTCTATTAAATTTGAATAAACACTAATTTCAACATTTAAAGGCTCGTGAATATCGTGAGCCAACCGATTTTGTTCTTCTAACTCTTTTTCAATTGTTTCGGTAATATAGAGTTTGGTTGCTAAAGTAATATCTTTTTTAGAGTAAATCTCGATAGCTTTTGACTTTGCTATATTTCTGGGAATAAAGAGAAAAACATCATAATTTAATTTATTAAATTTTTCAATAACTTCGTCTCTACAAAGAGTATCAATAAAATGAAAAAAATTATTTTTATTATCGGGTAGTCTTCTAACAACTGCTTTTGTAGAATCTAATTTTTCGTGTTTTAGTTTAGAATCTTTTATGTATGTTATATTTGCTTTATATTTTTTAAAAACATGAGTTTGGTCAACAACAGCAATATTATACACAATATCGCTATCGAGTTTAGAAAGCCATGTTGGCAAAATCATTATTGCTGCCATCAAAATTGGACCTACAACACTCATTATAATAAAAGATTTCTTTTTTACTCGTGTAAGATATTCTCTTTTAATTATTAGCAATATTTTATTCATTTCTAATGATTTATTGTTTGATATTTATTGTTTGATTTTTTCTTTGTTTCTAGTTCTGATATTATTGTATTAAAAATTGCATCTTCGTCGAAATTGCAAATTTTTCTAAGCTCTTCTTGCGTTCCGTGTACAATAAATTTATCGGGTACACCCAAACGAATAACTTTAGAATTGTAGTTATTATCTGCCATAAACTCTAACACAGCCGAACCAAAACCACCTTGTAATGCTCCATCTTCAACACTTATAACGGTTTTGTAGTTTTTAAAAACATCGTGCAAAGCATCTTCATCAATAGGTTTTACAAATCGCATATCGTAATGAGCTACATCAAAACCTAAATTATAAGCTTTATCAACGGCATTTTTTGCGAAAGTACCTGTGTTACCAATACTTAAAATAACAATTTTTTCGCCATTTTTAAGCTTTCGTGCTTTGCCAATTTCAATTTTTTCGAAAGGCAACTGCCAAATAGTATGCACACCTCTTCCACGAGGATAACGGATAGAAAAAGCTCCGTGATTTTCTAATTGAGCTGTGTACATCATATTTCTGAGTTCTATTTCGTCCATTGGGGCGGCAACAATCATATTCGGAATTGTTCGCATATAAGCATAATCGAAAACTCCATGATGAGTTTCTCCATCTTCGCCAACCAATCCGCCACGGTCTAAACAAAAAATAACCGGTAGTTTTTGCAGAGCAACATCATGAATTATTTGGTCGTAGGCACGTTGCATAAATGTTGAATAAATATTACAAAACGGGATTAAACCATCTTTTGCCATTCCTGCCGAAAAAGTAACTGCATGTTGTTCTGCAATTCCCACATCAAAGGCTCTGCATGGCATTTTTTCTAGCATTATATTTAATGATGAACCCGATGGCATTGCAGGAGTTACACCCACAATTTTTTCGTTGTTTTTAGCTAATTCAACAATTGTTTCTCCAAATACATCTTGAAATTTTGGCGGTTTCAATTCTTTATTAGAGCTTAAAATTTCGCCTGTAATTTTATCAAAAATTCCTGGAGCATGAAACTGAGTTTGATTATCTTCGGCTTGTTTAAAACCTTTGCCTTTTATAGTTCTAATATGCAAAAGTTTAGGACCTTTAATTTTTGATAAATCTTTAATTGCCTTTGTTAGTTGCACCACATCATGCCCGTCGATAGGTCCAAAATATCTAAAATTTAAAGACTCAAACAAGTTGCTATGACGCAATATCATAGATTTTATTGCATTATCAATTTTTTGTGCAAATTTCTGAGTATTAGGTCCTAGTTTACTAACTCTACCTAAAAAATTCCATACATCATCTTTTACTTTGTTGTATGTTTTAGATGTTGTAATATCTAAAAGATAATCGTTTAAAGCACCTACATTTGGGTCAATTGCCATATTGTTATCGTTAAGGATAACAAGAATATTAGAATTTGCAATTCCTGCATTATTTAAACCCTCAAAAGCTAGTCCACCAGTTAAAGCCCCATCGCCTATAACTGCAACAATTTGTCTATTTTCTTCTTTTTGCTTTGCAGCGATAGCCATTCCTAAAGCTGCTGATATTGATGTTGAAGCATGTCCAACAGCAAAAGCATCATACTCACTTTCAGAGGGTTTAGGAAAACCGCTAATGCCATTTAGCTTACGATTTGTATGAAACTTATCTTTTCTTCCGGTTAATATTTTATGTCCGTATGCCTGATGCCCAACGTCCCAAATAATTCTGTCGTATGGAGTGTTAAGGGTGTAATGCAGTGCCACAGTAAGTTCTACAACACCCAAGCCAGCACCAAAATGTCCAGGATTATGCGAAACAGAATCTATTATAAACTGACGCAAATCATCGCAAACATCAGTAAGTTGGTCAATCTCCAATTTTTTTAAATCAGAAGGTAATTCAATATTATCAAGAAATTTATATTCCATAATTAAAATACAAAGTTAAATATTATCCATTTAAAACTCTATAATTTTAGTATTTTTAATAGTTTGATGTATTATTTCAATAGAAAACATCATCATAAATTTAAAAAAGAATAAAAAATTTTATAAACCGAATGAAAAAAGCTATTTTTGCATTTCAAAATAAATTGATAAAAAATGGCGAAGAAAAAAGAAAAACCGGAAGAGGTTGTTGAAGTTGTAGAGAATACGCTAAGTAAGACCGAACAATATATTGAAGATAATCAAAAAAGCCTCACTATTATTGTGTTGGCAATTATTGTTATTGTTGGTGGGTATCTAGGTTTTCAGAAATTTATTGTAGAACCGCAAGAGCAAGAAGCATCATCTTTAATGTTTGTTGCCGAGCATAATTTTCAGTTAGATTCATTTAATTTAGCTTTAAATGGCGATTTAAATAACGATATTAAAGGTTTTGTTGATATTGCTGATGAATATAGTCTGACTAAAGTAGGAAATTTAGCAAATTATTATGCAGGTATATCGTATTTGCAAATGGGAGAGTTTGATAATGCTATTGAGTATTTAAATAAATTTAATGCCGACGACGAAGTGGTTATGACAATGGCAATTGTAGCAATAGGCGATGCAAACAGCGAACTAGGAAATGTTGATGATGCTGTTTCGTACTATAAAAAAGCTAGCGAAAGAAATCCTAATAATTTTGCTACACCTTATGCTCTTATGAAATTAGGTATGATTTATGAAACTCAAAGTAAATTTGATGATGCTTTAGTAGCTTACAAAAAAATTCAAACCGAATATGCTGCTTCTAACGAAGGAAAAAATATTAGAAAAAATATTGCTAGATTAGAATATAAGCTAGGAAAATAATTTTAAAATAACATTTAATTAAAATCTCGAGAAATCGGGATTTTTTTTTCAATAAAAATAAATAATTATGGCAAGTAGTTTAAAAAATCTTTCTGATTATGACGCTAGTAAAGTCCCAAATGCAAAGGGTATGAAATTTGGAATTGTTGTAGCAGAGTGGAACGAAGAAATTACTCATGCTTTGGCAGAAGGAGCAATAGAAACATTAAAAAAACATGGAGCAGTTGATAAAAATATCTTACTTAAACATGTTCCTGGTAGTTTTGAATTAACACTTGGGGCTCAACTAATGTTAGAAGAAACTGATGTTGATGCTGTTATTATTTTAGGTTGTGTTATTCAAGGAGAAACTCGCCATTTCGATTTTATTTGCACAGGTGTAACAGAAGGAATAACACAGCTGAATATTAATTTTTCGACACCTGTAATTTTTGGGTTGTTAACAACAGGCAATCAGCAACAAGCAATTGACAGAGCTGGCGGAAAACACGGTAACAAAGGCGATGAGGCTGCTATAACTGCAATTAAAATGGTTGATTTTAAAGATAATATATCTAAAATTTAAATTATGGATTATAAAAAAACAATATACTTACTTGTTTTTTATTTTGTTATTATTTCTGCTGTTTTCTTTTTATCGAAATATTACATTTTAAAAGAAACAGAAGATGTTCACGAATTATTGTATAAATCTTTAATAAGTGGTTTGTTAGGGTCTTTAGTTCTTACTTATATGCTTCGTCGTTGGTCTAACCAAAATAAAAAGTAGGATTTTAAATAAACCACTATGGACTACTACAAGTCCATAGGTTTGAACTACGAATAAAATTCGTTATGCATAGAAACAAGACCTTAGATATTAGACTTTAGACAAAAAAAAGAAAACCTTCTGGCTCATAATTGCCCGATGGTAATTAATTAAATTATTGTAAAACCGGTCAACCTTATTTAGGGATGTACAAATATCTAAGGTCTAAGCTCTAATATCTTTTTACTTTTTAGAACCAAACTACTAGAGTTTAGAAACCATATCATATTTTAATCCTTCGTGAGAAACAATATGCATTTTTAATTTACCGATTAATATTGGTGCTTCAACCATTAAAGGAATTCTGTTTTTATCGTTAGAAACCCATAAATACATTTTTTCTCCATCTTCAAAATAATCTCCTCCAATTAAATTTACACTAAATTTAACCGAATTATATTTTCCTAAACTCTTAATTTTTACTTTTTCTACGCCTTCGTGTTTAAGTTGTATTTCTGTAATTTCGTTATCAAAAACCACGTGTAATTTAACAACATCACCTTTCTTCATTTTATCTATATTTATTAAGCGTGTTTTATAAAGTAGAGTTACAATATCAACTGCACCGTGTTCTCTTTTAATTGTATCGAGCTTTTCGGCATTATCATTAACCTTATATTTAGAATAAATAAGTTTATTTTTTTTGTTATATTTATATTGTGATTTAATTATATAACCACCCTCATCAACATTACGTTTAAAATAAATAGGGTCTAAAGAACTTGGCTCAACAACAGATTGATAAGTGTCTCTTACTTTAAACATCCAATCGTAGCTTTTATAAGTTTTTCCTGTTCCAATTAATCTAAGTTTTCCTTTATAATCTTTAACCGAAAAGTTAATAACTCCTGCATCTAACCATACCAAACCCCAATTATAAGAAATTTCATATTTAAGATTCTCGCCCACTCTAAAAACAGAGTTATTTTGTTTTTTTTGCGAATAACTGCTTAAAGCTATAAGCCCAAATATTATAACTATTATATTTTTCATAATACAAAGTTTTTGATTTGAACTAATAAAAACAAATATCGTGCAAGTTTTGTTATTTGTTGATATAGTGGTGTTTATGATTTTTAAAACCCTTGGAAATTTTATATAAAAATTCGTAAATTGTTTTTAACTTTACAAACTTTAAGGACTTATTAAACTTATAACATAATATGAAATTATATCCAATAAACACAGGAAACCTAAAACTTGATGGTGGTGCAATGTTTGGAGTTGTGCCAAAAGTAATGTGGCAAAAACTGTATCCTGCCGATGAAAATAATCTTTGCAACTGGTCTATGCGATGTTTACTTGTAGATTATGGCGATAGAAAAGTGCTGATTGACAACGGAATGGGTGATAAACAAAGTGAAAAATTCTTTTCTCATTATTATCCTAACGGAGATGATACATTAGAAAAATCGTTAGCTAAATATGGTTTTTCTTGCGATGATATTACTGATGTTGTGATAACACATTTGCATTTCGACCATGCAGGTGGCGGTATAAAATACGATAACAATAAAGAATTAGTACTTACATTTAAAAATGCAAAATACTGGGTAAGCAAAAAGCAATGGAATTGGGCAGAAAATGCAAATCGCCGCGAGCGAGCTTCGTTTTTATCTGAGAATATTTTTCCTATGCACGATTTGGGAGCATTGCAACTTATTGATGAAGAAACAGAACTTTTTCCCGGCTTTGTTGCAAAAATGTTTGATGGACACACCGATGGGCAAATAATTCCGCACATTAAATATAAAGGAAAAACTATTTGTTTTATGGCAGACTTATTACCTTCAACTGCACATATTCCAATGCCTTATGTTATGTCGTATGATACCCGTCCGCTTTTAACTTTAGAGGACAAAAAACGCTTTTACAAAGATGCAATAGAGAACAACTACATATTGTTTTTTGAACATGATATTTATAACGAATGTTGTAATTTGCAAGAAACAGAAAAAGGTGTTAGAGTTAAGGATACTTTTAGTTTGGCTGAGTGTTTTGAAAACAATTAGGGTCTTAGTTCGATTAATAGCAAAATAAACACAGCCACAAAAATTAATTTTTGTGGCTGTGTTTATTAAATTGTGCAAGGCAACGAAAAAAATCAGCAAACTGAGAATTTTGAAAAATTCCACTGAAAAATTGTAGAAAAAAGATATTTTTGTAAGAAAAGACAATAATGCAAGAAAGTCAAAATATTGAGTGGAAAGAAATATGGAAAGATGAATATCTAAAATGGATTTGCGGTTTTGCAAATGTAAATGGCGGAAAGATATTTATCGGAAAAAATGATAAAGGCAAAATTATCGGACTAAAAAACTCAAAGAAACTTCTTGAAGACATTCCAAATAAAGTAAGAGATATTCTCGGAATTTTAGTTGAAGTAAATTTACACAAAGTAGCAGAAGGTGAGTGTCTTGAAATCATTATTGAGCCACAACCTTTTGCTGTAAATTACAAAGGTCAATATTTTTATAGAAGCGGAAGCACGAAACAAGAACTCAAAGGCGTTGCATTAGATAAATTCTTACTTGAAAAGAAAGGAAAAACTTGGGATAGTGTCCCAATACCAAGAATTCCAGTAACAGATTTAAAAAATGAAACATTTGAATTTTTCAAACAAAGAGCAGTTAAAAACAAAAGAATTAATGAAAGTATTTTAAATGAAAATAACGAAAATGTTCTTGAAAATTTAAAATTAACAGAAAAATCATTACCTAAAAGAGCAGCCATTTTGCTTTTTTACCCTGATCCTGAAAAATTTGTAACAGGTGCATTTGTTAAAATTGGATATTTTCAATCAGATACTGAATTGATTTTTCAGGACGAAATTCATGGAAATCTATTTGAACAAATTGAGAAAACAATTGAAATTCTTTTTACCAAATACATTAAGGCTCTAATATCGTATGAAGGTATTCATAGAATAGAAACTTATGAATATCCAAAAGATGC
>CAZRWZ010000080.1:0-8392 GCA_964603745.1 uncultured Bacteroidaceae bacterium
TTCTCAGCAGACCCTACGTAAATTTATGCAGAGTGAGGGACAAACAATGGGGCAATCTCTTCAAATTCACCGTCATTGCAAACTCACAGAGTGAAGCAATCTCTTCGATTGATACATAAAGTCAAGAGATTGATATTAATTATTCCAAATAAGTTGCATTTCTGCATTATATTTTATTTTATTATTATCGAAAAGCCATTGTATCACTTTTATAGTTTTATGATGCGGGAATTTTGAAATTTCTATAACATCATTTAGAGTTTTAGTGTTTTTTAAGATAATTTCTTTTAGTTCTTTCAGCACAATATCAAATTCATATTTACTTAGTTTTAGTTCGTTTCTGCGTCTGCAAATATCACAAGTGCCACAACGGTCGGCATTTTCCTCGCCAAAATATTCTAAAATTATCTGACTTCGGCATTTTGCAATTGAATCGGTATATTTAATTACAGAATCTACTCTTTTTATAAATTGTTCTTTTCTAAATCCGTAGGTTTTATACGAAATTCCTACAGAATCATCGGGTAATCGTTCTTCAATAAAAGTAATTTTAGGGCTAGAACTTTCGGGTAAATAATCAACTAATTTTAACTCGTGTAGTGTTAATAAATACTTTATTATAAGTTTTTTGTCAACTTTAAAGAACCTAGCTATATAATTTTCATCAATTCTAATATAATCGGTAAACATGCCCGAATATGTTCGCAGCATTAGTTTTATTATTTTATCGTAGTTTGGGTTTGCTACCTGAAATTTATATAAATCGTCGTTGCTAACAATAAAACGTATTTTAGATGGATTATAAAATGCCTCGCTTAAATAAATTAGATTTTCTTGCTGTAGAATTTTTAAAGAATTAAATGTTTCAATAGCTTTTAAATTATATTTTTTAATAAAATCTGTAAAAACAAAAGGATAGCTCACTCCTTTTCCAAATCCGATAGGAATATTTAAAAAATTTGAAAGAGCATTATAAACGGTTTTAATATATTTTATTTCAGGAAATTCTTTTGATACTCTTTGTTGCAAATTTATAATATCATTATCATCATAGAGTAAAACTGCAAATGCTTTTTTTTCGTCTCGGCCTCCTCTTCCGGCTTCTTGATAATATGCTTCTAATGAATTGGGTATATCAATATGAATTACAAAACGTACATTAGATTTGTCTATCCCCATTCCAAAAGCATTTGTAGAAACAATTACTCTTATATCTCCTCTAATCCAAGTTTCTTGAATTAAACTACGTTGGTCTGGTTTTAATCCGGCATGATAGAATCCTGTTTTAATACCCCTGTGATTTAAAAATTTTGCGACTTCAACAGTTTGCTTACGATTTCTAACATAAATAATGCCTGTACCCGGAACATATTTTATTATCCGTAAAAGATATTGAAGTTTTTTTTCGGTTTTTCTAACAATATAAATCAAATTTTTTCGCTCAAAGCTTTTTCTAAAAATATTATGCTTTTTAAACTCCAATTTATTCATTATATCTGTTGCTACTTCGGGAGTTGCCGAGGCAGTAAGTGCTAAAATAGGAACATTTTTTGCAAACTCTCGTATTTCAGCAATTTTTAAATATGATGGACGAAAATCGTAACCCCATTGCGAAATACAGTGTGCCTCGTCTATTGCAATTAAATTTATATTTATGGCAGGTAGTTTTGCTCTAAATAAATCTGTGCCAAGTCGTTCGGGCGATAGGTATAAAAATTTTATATCGCTAAAAATACATTTATCTAAGGCAATATCAATTTCTCTGTGGCTCATGCTTGAGTCTAATGAAATTGCTTTTATTCCACGTTTTTGCAAATTTGCAACTTGGTCTTTCATTAGTGCAATTAGCGGTGTTACAACAATGCACAAACCTTCTTTAGCCATTGTCGGCACTTGAAAAGTTATAGATTTTCCACCTCCTGTGGGCATTAATGCAAGTGTGTCGTTACCTTCTAAAACCGACAAAATAATATCTTCTTGGAGTGCCCTAAACGATGGATAACCCCAGTATTTTAATAATATTTTTTTTATTTTGTCTTTCACTTCTTTATTTTAGAAGTTCTCCCTTAATAAATTTAAAAGTGAAAATATTATTGTTGCTATTAATACTAACAAAATAACAAGATTTTGGTAAGTTACTTACATCAATATTATTATTCATAGATTTTAAAATTAGTTTACCTCTTATATCATAAATATTTACAATAGAATTTTTTGGTAAATTATCAATATGTAAAGTGTTTTTTACAGGATTTGGATATATTTTAATATCCAAATTTTGTGCTTTCTGAATTTCTGTTATTGTATTGTTATGTATATTATAAAAACATCTATTATATAAACTCCAGTCGTTTATGCTATTATTCCAATAATATTCCGATTGTGATGTTGGTTCATTATCTATATTATAAGTATATGTGCATTTATCATTACCAACCCAGTTATTTGTATTTGTATCTAATGTATAACTTGCACTTAAAATAATATTATTATTTGTATCATAGCCTGTTTCTATTTTGGAATTAGCAAGCCAATTATTTGTGTTTATATTCCAAGCATAATCAATAACTAAGGTATTATTATTATTGTTATCATAGCTATATTCAAATTTATAATGACCAATCCAATCATTTGTATTTGTATCTATTTTATACATTCCATATAAGCTTATATTATTGTTTGTATCATAACCGTATTCCATTTTTTGATCTTCAATCCAATCGTTTATGTTTATATCCCAATTATAATGATTAACCAGAATTAAGTTATTGTTTATATTGTAGAAATACTCAGTTTTATAATTCTCAACCCAATCGTTTGTACCCCATGTATAAGAAAGGCATAAGCTTTTATTATTTTCATCATAAGAATATTGTGTTTTATAATTGCCAATCCAATTATTTGTAGTTGTATCCCATATATAATTAACATTTAAAGTATTGTTATTATTTTCATCAAAAATAGATTCATTTTTCTTATTAAGAATCCAATTATTTGTGTTTGTATCCCATTTATAAGAAAAATACAATATTAAATCATTATTTTCATTGAAGCTGAATTCTTCTTTCTGACAACCAATCCAATCGTTTATATCCCAAATATACGAAATAAATAATATTATATTATTATTGTCATCGTAGGCATATTCATGTTTATAATGACCAATCCAACTGTTTGTGCTTGTATCCCAATTATAGCTAGCATATAAAGTATTATTATTGCCATCGTAGGTATATTCATATTTATAATTTCCAATCCAACTGTTTGTGTTTATATCTCGGTCATAAGATATAAATAAAATTAGCTTATTATTTATATCAAAAGCATATTCATGTTTTTTAAATATGTTCCAACTATTTGCATTCCAATTATAAAAAACCGACATACTTAAAATGTTATTTTCATCATAGGTATATTTAATTTTAGTCAGATTAACCCAATTATTTGTATTTGTATCCCAAAAATAACTCTTGTATAAACTTTTATTTCCATTTATATCATATTTATACTCGCTCATATGCCCATCTATAATTATAGAATCTAGGGAAGTGGTATAAGAATAGCATAAAGTATCTGTTACTATAGTTGTGTCATAATATTGAACGGTGTTAATAATATTATCTTTATTGAATAGATTTTCTAATTGTTCGTTATTGTCACTCTTAAAATTTTGTGCTTGACTGTAAATAGTTGTTAATACCATTAAAACAGTTATTAATTTCATTTTCATAATTTTTTTATTTTAGGTTTGTTTAATATGACGTTTTTATATTCATTTTAGTTGTCTATATGTTTTATTTTTTTCGAGTAATAGAGTAATTTATTAATTTTTGTAAAGATATTTTTGCTTCGTTATCAACAAATTGAGATAATAATTGCAAAGCATTATCTTTATATTCTAACATAGTTTTTTCGGTATATTCTAAACCTCCTTTTTGTTTTGCAAAATTGGTTATTTCGCCAATAATTTTATCAGTTTTTTTCTTTTTCTTTAACAGTGCTAATATATGTTTTTTTTCTTGTTTTGTCGATTTATTAAGTGCATAAATTAAAGGTAAAGTAAGTTTTCGTTCTTTTATATCGTTGCCTGTTGGTTTTCCTGTAAGGTTAGTTTTTTGATAGTCGAACAAATCGTCTTTTATCTGAAAAGCTATGCCTGCAAGTTCGCCTATTTGCCATAGTTTGTTTACTTGTTCGGCATTTAAACCTGCCGATTTTCCTCCTGTTGCCATACACGAGGCAATTAGCACTGCTGTTTTTTTTCTGATTATCTCAAAATAAACATCTTCTTTTATATCTAATTTTCGTGCTTTTTCTATTTGCATAAGTTCGCCTTCGCTCATTTCTCGCACGGCTTTGCTAACAATTTCTAAAAGTTCGTATTCTTTGTTTTCTAAAGCAATAAGCATTCCTTTCGAAAGTAAAAAATCGCCAACCAACACAGCTATTTTATTTTTCCACAGGGCATTAATAGAAAATACTCCTCTACGCATATGCGAATCGTCAACAACATCGTCGTGAATTAGTGTAGCAGTGTGCATTAGCTCAATTAATGCGGCGGCTCTGTAGGTAGATTTATTTGTTTCGCCAATCATTTTTGCCGATAAAAACACAAACATAGGACGCATTTGTTTGCCTTTGCGTTTTATTATGTAGTTTGTAACTACGTCAAGCAAGGAGATTTTAGATTTAACTGCATCACGAAAAAATGGTTCAAATTCTTTTAATTCGTTTTCAACAGGGGCTTTTATTTCATCTAATATCGCCATTTTGCCAAGCTATTCTTGTGCTTTAAGTTGATGGTTTCCTTCTTTGCAAGTTCCATCTAAAATTGCATTATATTTTTTTGTATCGTTTAAAACAGAAACAGCTTTTTCAATAATTGGATCTGTTTTTAAAATAGCTTCCATTTTCCCTTTCTGATAATAGTATCTACTTACAATTTCTTCGCTTAAAAGTTCTACAATTTCTTTTTTAAATGTTTGTAAATCTTTGTCTTTATCGTGTGCTAATTTAGCTGTTAGTTCAGTAAAAGCTTCTTTAGATTGTTCGTAATATTTTTCTTTTTTGGCAATATCAATAAGTTCTTCTAAGTCTTTATTGCTTTTTGTTTCGTAATCAAATTCTTTGTCTTGCAACCAAGTAATAAAGTTTTTGTAATCTTCGTCGGTAAATTTAAAATTTCTTGCCGAAGGAATAGAATCGTGTTTTAGTGTATATTCTGTAGCATAATTGAAAATAAGATTTTTTGTTACTAAACTAACGGCTATTGGGCTCATAAATTCGCCTTCGTGAATAATATCGGGTAAAATTCCTCCGCCATCTTTTACAATTCTGCCTTTTTTTGTTTTAAATTCAGTAATTAAAGAATCCGGAACTTTTCCAACACTTCCGTCTTCTCTGCGATTTGTGTAATCTAATGCTTGAATACATCTTCCGCTTGGAATATAGTATTTTGCAATTGTTACTTTTAGTTGTGCATTGTAGCTTAGTTTTCGGGTAGATTGTACTAATCCTTTGCCAAAACTTCTTTCGCCAATTATTACGGCTCTGTCTAAATCTTGCAACGAACCTGATACAATTTCTGATGCCGATGCCGATTGGCTATTAATTAATACAACTAATGGTATTTGTGTGTCAACAGGGGCAAACATTGCTTTGTATTCTTTGTCCCATTGCGATACTTTTCCTTTTGTGCTTACAATTTCTTCGCCTTTATCTACAAATATATTTGATATTTTAATTGCTTCCATTAATAATCCGCCTGGGTTTCCTCGCAAGTCGAAGATTATTCCTTTTGCGTTTTGTTTTTTTAATGATGAAACAGCGTTTTTAACTTCTTTGGCTGCATCTGTAGTAAATCTCGAAAGACGTAAATAACCTATTGAGTCGTTTATCATTCCGTAGTATGGAACATTGTTTATTTTAATTTCTTTTCTTGTTATTGTAAAATCTAAAGCTTTGTCGGTTCCGGGTCTTTTAATTTTTAATTTTAGTTCGGTGTTTGGCGAGCCTTTTAATTTTTCGCTTACTTGTTTTGTGGTTTTTCCTTTAACATCGTCGCCACCAATTTCTATAATCATATCTCCTGATTTTAGTCCGGCAAGTTGTGCGGGTTTTCCTTCATAAGGGTCTGATATAATAATATAATCATCTCCTTTTCTAATTAATGCACCTATTCCTCCATATTTTCCTGTAGTCATTAGTTTATAATTTTCTATGTCGGCTTCGGGAATATAGTTTGTGTAAGGGTCAAGAGATTTTAGCATTGCATCTATCGATGTTTTTATTAATTCTCCGGGGTCGGTTTCATCTACATAAAAAATATTTAGTTCTCTAAAAAGAGTAAAATAAATATCTAAATTTTTTGTGATTTCAAAATTTATATCTTCATTAACTGCTATAAATCCGAGCGAACTAAAAATTATTGCAATACTAACAACAATTATTTTGTATCGTTTTTTGATATTGGAAAGTTTCATTCTTTTTCTAATTTTTTAACTAATTTTTCTAAAGCCGATTTCATAGTTTTTTCTATTATATCGTAATTTTTTATTTCATCATCTAAATAAACAAATAATAATGCAATTTTAATATTTTTATTACTTAAAATTTCATAAAAATCGGGTTTGTTTTTGCGATAGACTTCTCGCATTATTCTTTTTAAGCGGTTGCGTTTGTATGCTCGTTTAAATTTTTTCTTGGGAACAGAAAATGCAACTTTAGCAATTATATCATCGCTAAAATCCGATTCTATATAATTTATTCTGATAAAATCTTTATAGATAGTGTTTCCTTTTGAAAAAATATCTTCGATTAATTTACGATGTTTTATACGTTCATTTCTATTTAAAGAATATTTTTTCAAAACATAATTTAATTACTTATTCAATACAACAAAAAATTATTTTTTCTTGTTATGTTTTTTTATAAATTGTTCTAATGCCATTGTCATTGATGGTGCTTGTGGCACGGGTGCTTTAATATCTAATGTAAGATTTGCTTCTTTAACTGCTTTTTCGGTTGTTGGTCCAAAGGCTGCAATTTTTGTGTCGTTTTGTTTAAATTCAGGAAAATTTTGCATTAAAGATTTTATTCCCGATGGACTAAAAAACACAAGTATATCGTAATTTACATCGGCTAAATTGGCTAAATCGCTACTAACAGTTCTATACATTATTGCCTTGGTATAATTAATTTTTGCTTTTGTTAATAGCTTTGGAATATCTTTTTTGTGAATATCAGATAATGGTATTATAAATTTTTCTTCTTTGTGTTTTTCTAAAACATCAACTAAATCTTCAAATTTTCTTTTGCCATAGAAAATTTTCCTTTTTCTATATACTATATATTTTTGTAAATAAAATGCTGTTGATTCTGAAATACAAAAATATTTCATTGTGTCGGGAACGGTATATCTTACCTCTTCTGCTAAACGGAAGAAATGGTCTATTGCAGTTCTGCTTGTGAAAATTATAGCTGTAAAATCTTCTAAGTTAATTCTTGTTTGACGAAATTCTTTTGATGTGATTCCCTCAATTTGAATAAATGGTCTAAAATCTATTCTAAGATTATATTTTTCTGCCAAATCAAAATATGGCGATTTTTCAGTTTGTGGCTTTGGTTGTGATACCAGAATGCTTTTTATCTTCAAATCTTTTTATTTTAAATTAACCTACAATATTATTAATCATTTTACCGATTATCAGTATAGGTAAAATTTCTAGGGTACAAAGATACAAAATCAAATAAAAAATCGAAAGTTTTATCTTAAAAGCTATCTGAAAGGCTCTTAAAAACCTTAATATTAAGCTTAATATAATTATAAAAATACCAATATACATTAATGGTAGCTTAAATTGTAGAGATATGTAAGGTATCATAATTATTATTGGAAAAAGAAAAACTCCTAATATTTTGTTATATATGCCAACATTTGTAATGTACTCATTAGTAGTTAGTTTTTCATTAAAGATAAATCCAAGAATATTAAAAACAAAATATTTAATTATGTAAATTACTAAAAGTGCACTAAAAATTAATAAATAAACTTTCCATTCTTGCATATTAATATCAAACCCAAGTAATTTTATACTTAAAAATAAAAACATTGCAAAGTTCATATAAAATACAAAATTTAAAAAGTTATTTACTCTATACGAAATAGAATTACCTTCTTTTACAAGTTTATATGCATATTGATAATTAATACCAGATTTAATAATATTTTGATAATTTCTATTGTAAAACATTTTTATCCAAGCAAAAATAAAAGCTGAAAAAAGTACTACTCCTATTATCCAATCTCCAACATGAAATTCTGTTTTAATATTTGGCTCATTTCTTTTTGGTTCTATTGTTACAACTTGTTTTACTTCCTGTTTTACTTCCT
>CAZRWZ010000080.1:8492-10802 GCA_964603745.1 uncultured Bacteroidaceae bacterium
TCATTTCTTTTTGGTTCTATTGTTACAACTTGTTTTACTTCCTGTTTTACTTCCTTTATTTTTTTGGAGGTTTCAATATTTACAATAGTTTGCTTGTTATTTTCTGAAGATTTTTTTTGAGAAACTACTTGCTTAGTTAAATACTTATTGATATGTTTTTTAGAATTTGCAATTGGTTTATAACATTGCATTTCATCTAAAAAGATTGACTGGTTAGGTTTCTGATAATCACCAATATGTGTAAAAAAATATCTTTCAAATTTTAAGGTATCTTTTTTAACTATAATTACCTCTCTGTATTGTCTTAAAGTTTGAGGCAATGGTTTTACTTCTTGAACTGTATCGGCACTTTCGGTTGAAATTAAGCTTTGTCGTTCTAAACTAAAACCAAAATCTACATTGTTAGAATTAGTTGTATCTTGTTCTTGAACTGTATTAACAGATACAGAATCAGGAGTTTGCGTAATTGGCTCAAATATGTAATAATTTCCATTCAAAGTTTTACTAAAGTAAATATTTTAGTGTTAATAAGCAAACTTCTATTTTTTCTCAAATGTAATGTAGATTGAAGATAATAAATATTGTTATTAATTTTCATTTGTTTTCAAGAATAATAAAACTAAATTTATTTGCAAAATATTTTTTTAAGCTCGTATCATACGACAACTGAGTTAAATGGCTATTTTTTCGCTTTACTATCCAAACTTTTATTATACATTTTCATCGCCTTTAAACTCATTCCCATATTAGAGAATCCTCCATCGTGAAAAAGATTTTGCATTGTTACTTTTCTGGTTAAATCAGAGAATAATGTTATACAATAATCGGCACATTCGGCAGCACTTGCATTGCCAAGAGGCGACATTCTATCAGTAAAATCTAATAAGCCATCAATACCTTTAACACCAGAACCGGCAGTGGTTAATGTTGGCGATTGTGAAATAGTATTTACTCTAATTTTTTTATCTCTGCCATACATATAGCCAAAACTACGTGCAATAGATTCTAACATAGATTTTGCATCGGCCATGTCATTATATCCGTAAAGAGAGCGTTGAGCAGCAATATAAGAAAGTGCTACAACCGAACCCCATTTGTTAAGGGCATCTTTTTTACGAGCTATTTGCAAAACTTTATGAAACGAAATAGCCGAAATATCCATAGTTTTTTGGTAGAAATTATAGTTTACCTCATCGTAAGCTAATCCTTTTCTAACATTCATAGACATAGCAACAGAATGAAGAATAAAATCTATCTTTCCGCCAAAAATTTCTTTAGTTTTATCGATAAGATTTTCTAAATCTTTAACATTAGTAGCGTCTGCAGGAATAATTTCTGAATTACATTTTTTTGCTAATTTATCTAAATCACCAAAACGCAAAGCTGTTGGGGTATTTGTTAATACAAATTCTGCTCCTTCTTCGTGAGCACGTTCTGCAACTTTCCATGCAATAGATTTTCTGTTTAATGCTCCGAAAATTATTCCTTTTTTGCCTTTTAGTAAATTATATGCCATAAGATAAATTATGTTATTAATAATAGTGCAAAGATACGTATTTGCATTATTTTAATAAAATTTATTTAGATTAATTCTTAAGGCAACTTCTAAAAATAAGTTTTTTCTATAATATTTTGTTTTTTAAAGTTGAAAATTTTATTAATCAAGTATTAATCAATAATTTTGCAAAGTGATTAAAAAAAATAAAGATTAAATTTTTATGAAAGAAGAAGTTAATGTTTCGTGGGACGATAAAATGAGTTTTACTGCTGAGGTAAACGGACATAAAATTATTATTGATGCTGTTGAAGCTGTTGGTGGAGAAGACAAAGGCCCTCAGCCAAAACCATTTATGCTTGTAGCTCTTGGTGGTTGTACGGGTATGGATGTTATTTCAATTTTAAAAAAAATGCGTGTTGATGTTGTTAATTTTAATGTAAAAGTTGAAGGTGATTTAACAGAAGAACACCCAAAACATTTTTATAAAATGCATGTTACTTACGAGTTTTGGGGAAAAGATTTGCCTATGGAAAAACTTGAAAAAGCAATTTCTTTATCAGAAGAAAGATATTGTGGAGTTAGCGAATCTTATAAAAAAGCAATGGAATTAACATCAGAAATTGTTGTGCATACAGTTTAAGAAGCTTCCTAGTATCTGCAAGTCAGGGCTTCACTCGGGTTTATAAGTAGGGTCTGCTGAAAAACACATAACAAATTATCACAAAGCCACTTAAGTTAAAGCATGCTATTATAAGTGTAAACTTTTTAAAACATATGTGCTTATAAGTTTGCATTTACAAATGTTAAAATCA
>CAZRWZ010000081.1:0-10775 GCA_964603745.1 uncultured Bacteroidaceae bacterium
GCAAACTTATAAGTACATATGTTTTAAAAAGTTTGCACTTGCAATAACGTGTTTTAGTTTAAATAACTTAATAACAGTTTGTTATGCGTTTCTCAGCAGACCCTATTTAGTTTGGATATATATTTTTTCATCTTATTCTAAAAAAATGAACATAAAAAAAGCCTATCAAATTATTGATAGGCAGTTTTTTGTAATTAAGTTTAAAATGTTAAATATTAGATTACTCTTACATTTACGGCATTTAGACCTTTTTTACCTTCTTTTAATTCAAATTCTACTAAGTCACCTTCTTGAATTTGATCAATTAATCCTGATACGTGTACGAAGTACTCGTCTTTAGAATCGTCCTCAATAATAAAACCAAAACCTTTTGTTCCATTAAAGAATTTTACACTTCCTTTTTTCATTATACTATACTATAAAAATTATTAAAGGGCAAATGTAAGCTAATTTTTTAATAACAACTAATATTTAGTGTTTTTTTGCACGGCACACACATACTTTACTGCATCTTTACATTATAGCAATTACTAATCTCTCAATTTTTAAGAAGTTCTAGGTTTGCTGATAAGATTATTATAATAAATTTTGAAAAATAAAGAAGCCCCCCTATAATTTAATAAATTTTAAAACTTTTAAATTAAAAAATTAGTTTACTTTTGCCAAAATTTTACGAAATAGTGAAAGAATATTTTTTAATATCTAATAATAACAAAAAACTAATACTGTTTTTTAACGGTTGGGGAATGGATTACACCATTTTTAAAGAATTTAGCTCTAACGAATATGATGTAATATTATTTTATCATTACACCAATTTAAACCCTGATTTCAATTTTAATGAACTATTCGATAAATACGAAGAAGTAAATTTAATAGCTTGGTCTATGGGTGTTTGGGTAAGTTCAGTAATTACCGAAAAATATCAAAATAAAATAAAACATAAAATAGCATTTGCAGGAACATTAAAGCCTGTTGATAATACTTATGGAATTGTTACAGGGGTTTACAAAGCAACAATCGATAATTTTTCGCCAATAGGCAGAGCAAAATTTTTTAAACGTATGTGGAACGGCGTAGAAATACCCGATATGTTCAAAAAACACAAAGCTATTCGCAAAATAGAAGAACAAAAAGAAGAACTAATATTTTTGAAAACAAATTTTAAAAACTTAGCAGAACCTAAAAATATTTTCGATATTGTTGTAATTGGTGATAGAGATTTAATCTGTCCTACAAAAAATCAAGAAAATTATTGGAATGGTAAAATACCATATAAAACAATAGATGCACCACATTTTATATTTTATCATTGGAAAACTTGGGAGGAGATAATAGAATATGCAATTTCAGATTGATAAAGATTTAGTTAAAGATAAATTTTTAAGCAGTATAAAAACTTACGATAACCATGCTATTATTCAAAAAGAGATGGCAGAAAACTTGCTTAACTATATTATTGAATACTCAGGAAATAAATTTAATCATATATTAGAAATAGGAAGTGGAACAGGCTTATTAACACAAGAAATAGTTGACAAGATAGATTTCAAAAAACTTATTACTAACGATTTAGCTAGCGATTACAAAGGTATTATCAGAAGTATTGTATCTAATTTAAATGTTGATTATCAATACATTGAGGCAGATGCAGAAACCACTCTAGAGTTTCCCGAAAACAACGATTTGTTAATCTCAAATGCAACATTTCAGTGGTTTAATAACTTAAATAAATTTCTTTTACAATCTAAAAAACTATTAAACACTAATGGCATTATAGCCTTTACAAGTTTTGGTAACGATAATTTTAAAGAAATAAAATCGATATACAACAGCGGTTTAGAATATATGCCGTTAGATAAAATACTAGAAAACACCGAAAAATATTACCAAACAATTTATACACATACATATAAAAAACAACTTTTTTTTAACGACCCTTTCGAGGTTTTAAAACACATAAAAAATACAGGAGTAAATGGCTTAATTAAAAATAATAAAATAAAATTAAAAGATTTTTTTAAAATATACACACAAAATTTCACAGAAAAACATGGCGTTTCATTAACATATAACCCTATGTTTATTATACTTAAAAAAAAGTCTTAATAAAAAGTTAATTAATACATCATATATTTTTTTTTTAATGATTGATTATTACTATTTTTAACACAAATTCAAATATAGTAATATCATGAAAAAAATTTTAAAATATTCAGCCTTAGTTATTGTGATTTTTTTAATCGTAATTGTAGCAACTCCTTTCATTTTTAAAGGAAAATTAATAGAATTATCTAAGCAAGAAATAAATAAACAACTAAATGCTAAAATAGAATTTGGCGAGTTTGATTTATCAATTATCAGCAGTTTTCCAAATTTACTTTTCGAAATCAACGATGTTAAAGTAATTGGTAAAAATAAATTTGCCAATGACACACTTTTTAATATGCAAAAATTCTCTGCCGAAGTAGATTTAATGTCGGTAATGAGCGATAACATTAAAATAAAATCAATAATTATAGATAAACCAATAATTAATGCAATTGTTTTGCCCGACAGCTCTGCAAACTGGGATATAACAATAGAAAGCGATAAGGGCACAGATGACGAAGCAGTTGAAGAGGTTGTAGAAGAAACAAGCGACGACGGAGCATTTAATCTCGCATTAAACTTATTCGCAATAAACAATGCAATAATCACATATAAAGACTACCCTGGAAATATGTCGGCAAATATAAATGATTTAAGCTTTGAACTAAACGGAGATTTAAGTGCCGAAAAAACAATATTAAAAATAAAAACCTTAATAAAAGAACTTAGCTTTGAACAAGACGGCGTTAAAATGCTAAACAAAACAGAAATGGCATACGATGCCGATATTGAAGCCGATTTAGAAAATTTTAAATTTACATTTAACAAAAACTTATTTAGAATAAACACCTTAGAATTAGCCTTTGAAGGATTTGTTGCAATGCCCGACAACGATATTAATATGGATATAAAATTTGCAACAAACAACACAAACTTTAAAAGTTTATTATCTTTAGTACCAGTTATTTACATGACAGACTTTGAAAATGTTAAAACCGCTGGAAACCTTAAATTAGATGGCTTTGCAAAAGGAACTTACAACAATACATCTTTACCTGCATTTGAACTTAACTTATTAGTTAACAATGCAATGTTTAAATACCCTGATGTACCTGCTGCCGTAAACAATATTGCAATAGATCTAAACATTGCAAACCCCGATGGCATTGACGACCACACAATTGTAGATTTAAAGAAATTTCATATAGAAATGGCTCAAAACCCATTTGACATTAGAGTTTTAACAAAAACACCAATTAGCGACCCTTATATAGATGGAAACTTTACAGGAACAATAGATTTTAATAAAATGAAAGACATAATACCATTAGACAGTATGCAAATGTCAGGAATATTAACATCAAACCTTTCTTTTAAAGGAAACCTTTCTACAATAGAAGAAGAACACTACGAAGATTTTTATGCCCAAGGAAAAATAGGATTAGAAAACTTCTTATATAAAGATGCCGATTTTCCTGATGGTGTATTAATTTCAGAAACAGAACTTGAATTTAGTCCACAATATGTTGCTTTAAACAGTTTCAAAACACAAATAGGCAAATCAGATATTAGTGCTAATGGTAGAATCGACAACCTTTTATCGTACTATTTTAAAGACGATTTACTAAAAGGCGTTTTCAACGTAAACTCTAATAACTTAGATCTAAACGAATTCATGTCAGACGAAGAAAACACCGAAACAGCCGAAAACACCACCGACACAACAAGCTCAAGCGAAGAAGCATTAGAAATAATAGAAATACCAAAAAATATTGATTTTGAACTAAATACAAACTTTAAAAAAGTATTATACGATAAACTTAATATTACTGATATTATTGGTAAAATGACTATAAAAGAAGGAGTTGCCGCAATGGATAATCTAAAAATGAATATGCTTGATGGCTCTATGAATTTAAACGGATTCTATTCAACAAAAGATATAACAAAACCAAATGTAGATTTCAATATGGATATATCAGAATTTGATATACACAAAGCATACAACGCATTTGATATGATACAAGAAACAGCCCCAATTGCTAAAAACTGTTCAGGTAAATTCTCTATGATATTTGGTTTCAACTCATTATTAAACGATTCTTTATCACCAATAATGAACACCGTAAACGGAAAAGGACATTTTTCATCTAATAAAATTACCATTGATAACTCAGATATATTTAACAAACTTGCCGGATTACTTAAATCTGACAAATACAAAACAATGGAACTATCTAATGTAAATGTTAATTTTACAATAGTTGACGGAAATATTGAAGTAGAACCATTTACCACAAAATCAGGTAACAGCGAATTCTCTTTCGGAGGAAAACAAGGCATAGACCAAAGCTTAGCATACAATATGGATATGAAAATACCAAGCAAAGATTTAGGAGCTCAAGCAAATGCAGTAATGAATAACTTATCGGCCTTAGCCGGAGCAAACGGAGTAGATGTTAAAGTACCTGAATTTATTGACATTAAAGGATTAATTACAGGAACAATAGACAAACCTGTAATTAAACTTGATTTAGCCAACCAAGCAAATAATGCTGCTGATAATATAAAAGAGCAAGTAATAGATAAACTTAACAAAGAAGTAGACAAAGCCAAAGGAAAAGGAATTGCCGAAGCTCAAAAACAAGCCGATAAAATAATTGCCGAAGCCGATAAACGAGCTACACAAATAGAACAAACAGCACAACAAACTGCAAACAAAATACGTTCTAATGGCAAAACTACTGCAAAATCAATAAGAGATGAAGCCAAAAAACAAGGCGATAAATTAATAAAAGAAGCCGGCAATAATCCTTTTAAAAAGAAAGCAGCAGAATTATCAGCCGATAAACTAATAAAAGAAGCCGATAAAAAAGCCAATGCAACCGAAGATGAAGCAAATAAAAAAGCTAAACAAGCCGAAGATAAAGGAAAAAAAGAAGCCGATAATATTAGAAAAACAGCAAAAGACAAAGCTGATGCAATAATAAAAAAAGCTAAAGATCAATAAAAGGGGAATATGATTAATAAAATTTTGAACACACACACCAAATTTAAGTATTTAATTTTAGTTGTAATTGTATTGTTTTTATCTAACAATGCAATATCACAAAGCTGTCAAGTAAATAATAAAAAAGCTAAAAAGCAATATGACAAAGCTATTACATTACTTAAGTCTAGATTAAAAGATGATAAATTAAAAGGGATTAAACAATTACATGATATAGTTAAAAGTCATCCTGATTTTTATGTAGCAGCTTTTACCTTAGGTTACGTTTATAAACAAAAATCTGAAGAAGCTTACAGAAACATTAATCAAACCCATAGCCTTAAACCAATGCAAAAATATCAAGGTTTATCGGCAAAATATTTTTTAATGTCGGCTAAAATTTGTCCAGAATACAGAAATTATACAGCCAACTACGAATTAGGTGCAATATTATACGAACACAACGAATTTGAAAAAGCACTAATATGGTTAGAACCCTTTTATAACAAAGGGCAAAAACATAAAGAATATGACAAAGGTGCAAATATGTATGAAAGATGCGAAGCTTATGTCGATTTAATTAGCAATCCGGTAGATTATAACCCTGCACAGGTTGATGGAGTATCTACATTTAACAATGAATATCTACCTTTAATCTCTCCCGATGGAGAGTATATTTTTTATACCAGAAGCGTTGACAAACAAGCATCAGATGAATTTTCCTCAAAATCGGTAGAAGAATTTACATATAGCAAAAGAATTAATCCTATTGAGGAAGAAAACCCTGAATTTTCAGAAGGAGTTACAATGCCTCCACCATTTAACAGAGGTCAAAATCAAGGAGCAATAAGTATTTCTATAGACAACAAATATTTGTATATAACAATATGCAACACCGCAAGAAAAAGAACATCATCAGGAACATTTAAAAATTGCGATATATTTGTATCGCACAATAACGGAGGAGAATGGACACCCCCAAAAAATTTAGGACCCAACATTAATGGAAAATACTCTTGGGAAAGTCAACCATCAATCTCTGCCGATGGCAATACATTATATTTTGCAAGCATGCGTGCAACAAACATAGGTGTTGATGTTCAAGATATGGCAACTTTTAATGTAGATATATACAGCTCCACAAAAGATGAATATGGAAATTGGCAACCCGCAGTTAATTTAGGCGAAACAATTAATACAATTGGTGATGATAAATCACCTTTTATGCACTCCGATAGTCAAACATTATATTTTGCCACAAATGGAAGATTTGGCGTAGGTGGTTTCGATATTTATTATTCTAAAAGACTTAACGATAGCACTTGGTCGCAACCTAAAAACATAGGATACCCCATCAATTCCAAAGATGACGAGGTAGGCTTAATTGTTAGTACAAATGGCGAAAAAGCTTATTTTTCATCAAACACATTAGGCAAAAATAATGTTTATAATGTATATTCTTTCGATTTGTATGAAGATGCACGACCAAAGCGAGTATTTTTTGCAAAAGGAACTGCCTTAGACGAAAACGACAATGTTATTAAAGGAGCTAAAATTGAAATTAAATCTACAGTTACCGATATTGTTACAGAGGCAGTAGTAGATAGTGCCACAGGAGATTACGCAATAGCCGTTGCACTAGAAAACGAAGACGAAGAACTGTTAATGACAGTTAAAAAAGAAGATTATGCATTTACATCTGTTTATCTTAAACCAAAACAAGAACAACTTTTATCTGTTCCAAAAAGCATTAACTTTAAAATGAAAAAAATTGAAATAGGTAAAAAAGTGGAAATCAATAATATCTATTTTGCTACAAATTCGGCAATTTTCGACAAAGCTAGTATGTTTGTATTAAACACTTTTGTTGATTATCTTAACGAAAATCCTAAACTAAAAATTAGAATTGAAGGACATACAGATAATATTGGAGATGCAAATAAAAATATGACTTTATCTAAAAAACGTGCTAAAGCCGTTAGAGATTATTTAATAATAATGGGAGTAAATACCAACCAAATTGTTGGTTACAAAGGTTATGGTCAAACAAAACCAATTGCTTCTAACAAAACAGAAAAAGGCAGAGCAAAAAATAGAAGAACAGAATTTGTAATAGTTGGTAAATAAAATAAATTAGTAAAAATGAATATCCTTATATTAGGTTCAGGAGGTAGAGAGCATACAATTGCTTGGAAAATTAAGCAAAGTAAAAAAGCCGACAAAGTATTTGTAGCACCCGGAAATGCTGGCACAGAACTTTGTTGTACAAATGTAAACCTATCGCCTGAAAATTTTGAAGAAGTAAAAACTTTTGTATTAAACAACAAGATTAAACTTGTGGTTGTAGGACCAGAAGCACCACTTGTAGCCGGTATTGTAGATTTTTTTAAACAAGACAATCAACTTAAAAATATTAGCATAATTGGTCCTGATAAAAAAGGAGCAATGCTCGAAGGAAGTAAAGCTTTTTCTAAGGAATTTATGATAAAATACAACATTCCAACAGCAAAATATAAAAGCTTTACAAAAAACAATATAGAAGATGGATATAATTTTTTAGAAAGCTTAAAATCGCCGTATGTGCTTAAAGCCGATGGTCTTGCAGCAGGCAAAGGCGTTCTTATTATTGATGATATTAACGAAGCAAAAACATCATTAAACGAAATGCTTTCAGGTATGTTTGGCGATGCAAGCAGCACTGTTGTTATCGAAGAATTTTTAGACGGAATAGAGGTTTCTTATTTTGTAATAAGCGATGGCAAAAACTATGTTTTATTACCAGAAGCAAAAGATTATAAACGAATAGGCGAAGGCGATACAGGGCTAAATACAGGTGGTATGGGAGCTGTTTCTCCAGTACCTTTTGCCAATAATGAGTTTACCCAAAAAGTAAAAAATCAAATAATAAATCCAACAATCAAAGGTTTAAAAGAAGAAGGTATAGATTATAAAGGATTTATCTTTTTTGGTTTAATAAAAGTTGATGGAGAACCAAAAGTTATAGAATATAATGTAAGAATGGGTGACCCTGAAACTGAAGTTGTTATACCAAGGATTAAATCAGATTTGCTAGATATTCTAACAAAAGTATCAAGCCAAGAATTAAATACAGTTGAAATAGAATTTAATACTGAAACTGCGGTTACTGTAATGCTTGTGTCTGGTGGTTATCCCGAAGCTTATGAAAAAAACAAAGAAATTACAGGTTTAGATAAAATTGATAATCAAACTATTTTTCATGCAGGAACAAAACTTGATAACAATAAAATATTAACTTCTGGAGGTAGAGTAATAGCTGTAAGTTCTTTTGGTAATAATATAGAAGAAGCTCTTAAAAAATCTTTCGAAAAAGCAGAAATTATTAAATTTGACAAAAAAAATTATAGAAAAGATATAGGGTTCGATTTAAAATAAAACTAATGTTTTTAAGCTTATACAAAACAAATAAGACCTACCTAATACTGTTAATCCCATTAACAGGGATATTGCTATGGCTTAATGGTTTTATTAATTGTAATCAGCAATTCATTAATGACATAGGCTTTCAAATGCCTTTGTATAAGTTTATTAGCCCTTATATTAATTACAATTGTTATGTGTCAAAAATAATTGCATTGGTTTTTGCTATCACGCAAAGTTTCTATCTTTCTAAACTTAACAAAGATTTTATCTTTATTAAACAACGAACATTTTTGCATGCATTAATTTTCTTAATAATTTTAAGTAGTAGCATTTTTACTCAATATGCAATTCCTGCTTTAATTGCTAATTTCTTTGTGCTATTTTCTATAGATTGGTTATATTCATCTTACAAAAAAAACAAACCTAATATAGAGCTGTTTAATGCAGGTTTTATGATGGCAGTAGCCGGATTAATATATTTTAATGCGTTTATTCTAATTACGGCATTATTTATTTCGTATATGATACTACACTCTTTTAAATTTAAAGAGTTTTTAGTTATTATAACAGGTTTTATTGCTCCAATTTTTATTTTGATTGGACTGTTATTTTTAAACGATACTTTATTTTTGTTTAAAGACGAGATAATAAAATTTATTACCGATGCTAAATATAACTTTAAAATGGACTTGTCATCTTACATGTTTTATGGATATTTATTATTTATTTTATTAATATCCATTTTTAAAATAATGAGCGTTTATTCTACAAAAAAGATAAGTTCTAGAACATTTATGTCATCATTCTTTATTTTCTTTTTGGTTAGTTTAATGTCATATATAATTTTTCCTTTTGTAGGTATTGATATACTTGTTATTGCAGCAGTTCCTATATCTTATATTATTACTGATGGATATGTTAATTCAAAAAATAGTTTTATTTCGGAACTAAATTTTGCATTATTAATTTTAACATTAATATTTGCACAAATAAGTTTTAATTTTCAACAATGGTTTTAATACCTATTGCAATCAAAAACTAAATCGTATACAAGCACAAAACATTGGAAATGAAAAATTTATACCAATTACCGACAATTATATAACTTTTATATACTTTCCAGAATTATCATAATCAATCAACTCCCCTATTTCAAAAAATGGATGATTTATACTTTTCATATAAGAAACCACTTCATCAACACCATTTACATCAACAGCTACAAGCAAACCACCACTAGTTTGGGCATCGCAAAGTACATTTCGTTGCATTTTTGTAATTTCTTCAATTTTATTAGAATAACTTTTATAGTTTTTAAACAATCCACCAGGGAAAGTTTTCATTTCTATATATTTTTCTAAATTTTTAATTGTAGGAACTTTATCAAAATCAACAATTGCTTTTAAATTACTTGCTTCGCATATTTCAAGCAAATGACCAATAAGACCAAAACCTGTAACATCAGTAATAGCTTTAACTGCTTCAAACTCCGATAAATCTTGCCCTACTTTGTTTAGCGTAGACATTAAATCGACAATAGCTTGTCTATCTTCTTCGGTAATCTTTTTTTGTTTTTCGGCAGTAGCCATAATACCAATACCTAAAGGTTTTGTTGTAAATAGCTTGCAAGATTTAGTTGCACCAGAATTTGCTTTAACTTTTTGTGTATCAATAATACCCGTAACCGACAGACCAAAAACAGGGTCGCCAATTTCTATACTATGCCCACCTGCAAGCGATATACCTGCCTCATCGCATACTTTTCTAGCTCCTTCTAATACTTTTCTTGCAGTTTCTAAAGGCAATTTATCTACAGGCCAACCAAGTATAGCAATGGCCATTATGGGTTTTCCGCCCATAGCATAAATATCGCTAATTGCGTTAACAGAAGCAATTCTGCCAAAATCATAAGGGTCGTCTACTATTGGTGTAAAAAAGTCTGTTGTGCTTATAATCGATTTACCATCGCCAAGGTTAAATACAGCAGCATCGTCTTTTTTATCGTTACCCACCAATAAGTTTGGGTTGGTTTTGTAAACAATATCAGATTTTAATATTGTGTCCAAATCTTCGGGCGATATTTTGCAACCTCAACCAGCTCCCGGGCTAAACTCTGTTAATCGTGGTACTATTTTTTCAAATTCTATCATAATGTGTACAAAATTATAAAAAAAATTATGTTTTTTAATATTTTTTTAAATAGAGTTTGTATAGAAAATCTAATTTTGGTCTTGTTGCTCAAAATTTAAATCATCAAACAATTTAATTACAATTGATAATGGAATTTTTAATT